>NZ_RCOD01000009.1:0-38011 GCF_004307505.1 Pseudomonas sp. Sample_11 | reverse complement strand
GGGTGGGACGGGGGATTTACTGGGCGGAGGCATCTTTCACGCGCTCGGCATGGCTTTCGGCAACGCTTAGTGGTGCATCGAATCGTTGTTGTGCGCCGTAATCGTTAATTGCTGAAAAACTCAAATGCGAAGTGCCAGCTGGCAGATCTTTCAGATTGAATGAGCGAACTTCCCCTGGAACGATCATTGTCGAATCAATTACCAATTCCGCTTTTTTCCCTGCAACGACTTTCAGATCCGCCAGCGACACGTGGTAGTTGCTTTGGTTTTTTACTTTCAGCACCGACTTGCCAGCCTGAGTGACCAATTGCCATGCAAGTTGCTCCGGTGCCTTTGCGGCATCACCGGTGAGTCCGTCCGGGCGGAAGAAGACCTTGATACGCTGACGTACCGCCAATTGCAGCGTGTTGACATCGGCAGCACTGGCCTGGGGGATTTCCTGCACGTTCAGCCATACCACCGACTCCTTGTCCGCAGGCATGCCGCGGCCTTCATAAAGAATCCTCAGTAATTGCTGTTGATTGGGCTCAAGTTTGGCCAGTGGTGGAGTAACTGCGAAAGGCGGTGCGCTGCCAGCCGTGTCGCCGGCATCCAGCCACGATTGCGCCAGAATGGTTTGTCCGCCGTTGCGCACGGTGACATTCGCCTCTTTGTGCGCGCCATCGAAGATAACCCGGGTGGAGCTCAAGGAGATGCTGGCGAATGCCGAGTGCGTCATCAACACCCCGGCAAGCCCCAGGCAAAGCGGAAAGTAGCGACTTAACATAGATTTCACCGATTAATCTGGTCGGGAAGGACGAGGCACAGCGGCCCCGTCCAGGTATTGCGGGCTGCTTATTCGTATTCGAGAACGAACGGCAGAGTGGCGTTACCGGTACCGGCAGTAGCGGTGGTCTTGTCGCCGGTGGTGACGTAAGCGGCTGCGAACGACAGGGTGCCGTCACCGCCTGTGGTTGCGTCGCCAGTCAGGTTGGTCTGCACTTTGGCAGTGGCTTCGGAGCTCAGGTCGATCAACTGGCCATTGCTGTCCAGCAGTGCGATACCAACGCCTTTGGCCGCGTCTGCACCCTGCAGCTTGAGAACTTTCTTGCCATCAACCAGGCCCGAACCGCCGTTTACGGTTGGTTTGAACAGCATCGAAACCTTGGTGCCAGCGTTGCAGTTCACTTTCAGGTTGAAATCGTTGGCGGCCACACGACCGGCGCCCGGAGCAGAGTCGGTGCCCATGTCTTTGATCGACACGCTGCCCATGTCCACGGCAATCATCTTGTCGCTGCCCGAAGCGCCATCTACCGAGCAAGCGTCGTTATTGATAACGCCGGTGAAGCTGATTTGACCGCTGCCGCCCTTGACAGCTTTGGCCGCTTCTTCTTCAGCCACTGCGCCAGTGGAGGCAGCCAGTACGGAAAGAGTGAGTACTGCGAAAGCGAACTTTTTCATGTTTATATCCGAAGTTATTGTGAAGTGCTGCATTGAAATGCCAGGCCATATTAGGTGTGCGGTGGTGGCGGGTCTTTGGGATTTGTCTTAAAGCGATAAAGGTGCGAGCCAGTCAGTAATATGGCAGTGGCGTATTCATATTTGCGGTAATGGTGCAGCGAACCAAATGAGACAATTCTCAAAGTCGTGCGGTCTTTGTCTGGCTAGTATTCGCGGATGCAGAAATTCTCAGTCAACGCAAAGTTTGTGAGCGGGCGTCCTGCTTGAAAGATTATTCAAACTTTCGCTATTAACGACTGATAGAAAGAGGTTCCAGGTTTGTGAACACGCTTCGTATATTGGTCTTGGAAGATCACGCCTTTCAGCGCACGGCGGCAGTCAGTGCGCTTAATAGTCTGGGGTACAAAAATATCTTTCAGGCGGCTGACGGCAAGGATGCGCTGGCTGTGATATCCCAGGCTGGAGGCGTGGACGTTGCATTGTGTGACTTGAGCATGGCCGGGATGGATGGTTTGACGTTCTTGCGCCTGGCGAGAGAGGCCGGTTTGATTCGTGCAGTGATCATCTGCAGTTCACTGCCTGAAGACTTGTTGCGCACGGTTGACCGGATTGTCACGTTGCAGGGGCTGGAATTGCTTGGCAGTGTCGGCAAGCCTCTGATGGTCGATGTGCTGGGGCCGTTGTTGGCGCGTTATCGGCCGCACACTCCGGGCGATGCCAAAGTGGTGGAAAGTCATCTCGATCAGCCTTCGGAGAACGAAGTGCTCGAAGCGATACGCCGTCAGGAATTTCGCGCCTATTTCCAGCCCAAGTTTCATCTGCGCAGTGGTGAGGTGGATGGCGCCGAGGTGCTGGTGCGATGGCAGAGCCCCAGTCGCGGCTTGCTCTCGCCAGGCATGTTCTTGCCGACGATCGAGCGCTGCGGGCTGCTCGATGAAATGTTTTTCAGCCTGCTCACGCAAGGCTTGAGTCTGCAGCGCTTCGTCCAGTCTCACGGCAAGCCGTTCAAGCTGGCGTTCAATCTCGACGTGACGCAGATGGCCAATCCGAATCTTGTCGACCGGATCAAGGCGCTGTTGCGCATCCATGGCGCCTCGCCAGCTGGGCTCATTTTCGAGCTCACGGAAACCGGCCTGCTGCAGATGCCCGAGATCAGCATGGAAAACATGGTGCGTCTGCGCATGCTCGGCTTCAGTCTGGCAATCGATGATTTCGGTGTCGGCTATTCTTCACTTGAGCGGCTGTGCCAGATGCCGTTCAACGAAATCAAACTCGACGCCGGCTTCGTGCAGAATTTCCATCAGGCGCGCTACAGCGCGGTCATCCACGGGGCGTTGGCCCTGGCGCGGGAATTGGACATGCGCGTGGTGGCAGAGGGTATTGAAACCGCAGATCAGGTTCAGCATCTGGCGCGGCTTGGTTGTCAGTGGGGGCAGGGCTTCTTCTATGCTCGCCCGATGAATTGGGCGCATTTGGTCGACTGGCGTTTCGAGGGTCAGAAGTCATCCTGGCGCCGCGCAATAGGCACATCCGATCGTTGATGCAAGCGGCATTCTGACTTTTGGGACAAAGCCCTATTTCGTCACGCCTTTAAAACACTCATCATGTGCCGAGAAATCAATCAGATGCACCTGAATGCTTCGGTGATGCCCGGGATTTGCTGCGGTTGCCAAGTGCTGATGGTCCTCCAACACTCTTCATCATGGAGCTGTTCATGCATTGGTCAGTCGTGAATCCGTTACGCGTTGCCATCCTTGATGATCACTCGCTCATACGTCTGGCGATGAAGTCGCGGCTGACGCGCGAAGCCGAGTTCAGTGTCGTAGGTGTGTATGGCAGCAGCGCGCAGTTGCTCGCCGGATTGCGCGAAATCGACATCGACCTGCTGATACTCGATTACAAACTGCACGATGGGGAGCTGGACGGGCTCAATCTGATCCGCCTGCTGCGCAAGCAATATCCGGGCATGCGCATCCTCGTCTCTTCCTCAGAAGAGCGCCCGGCAGTGGTGAACATGGCGGTCGGGGCGGGCGTCAGTGGATTCTTCGGCAAGTCACAGTCGGTCGATGACCTGATTACTGCCATTCGCTGTGCAGCGTCCGGCCAGTTGTACCTGTCTCCCACCATGGCCTTTGAGCTTGACGTGTTGCCAGCATCGATCGAAGAACCCGCCGGTGCCAAAGACGAGAGCGCGGCGCACAGCGACGATTTCCTCAGTAATCCTCTGCTGTCACCTAAAGAGAAAGAAGTCTTGCGCTGTTGTCTCGAGGGGATGGGGGTGACGCAGATTGCCTTGAAGTTCTCGCGCAGTCGCAAAACCATCAGTGGGCAAAAACAGGCCGCTTTCAAAAAGCTTGGCATTCGTGGTGACGCAGAGCTGTTCAAGTTGCAGCACAGCCTGACAGCCGACAACCAGGGATAACACGCTTATGTTTCATCTGTTGCGCGGTGTTTTGCTAATCAGTGTGCTTTTCGTATTCAGTAGTGGTGTGTTATTGGCAGCAGAGCCGCGCACCTTGCAGGTGTTCGGTCGCTCGGACTGCAAGGAGCTGCAAGTCGATCTGGCCAATGAAGACTGGAGTTGGCTGCGGCAAAAGCGCAGCCTGATATTGGGTTCTGCGCTTCCGGATTTCCCGCCTTATGTCATGACCGCCAGCGGTACGCGCTATGAGGGGATTGCCGCCGATATCGCCTGCATTATCGGTCAGGCACTGCATGTTGAGATTACCGTCAAGGCTTACCCTGACCGGCGTGACGCCATGGCCGCACTTGAGCGCGGTGACATTGACATGTTGGGCAGTTCCAACAGTTTCGAATTGATCGATGGCCTCGTCACGCTCAGCAAACCTTATGTCGAAGACGTGCCGGCGATGTTCATGCGCGGCGATGATCGACGACCGATGCCGGCCAATCTGGCCGGTTTGCGTATTGCGGTTGCCGACGATTATCTGCCTTCCAGTCAATTACACGCGTTATACCCCAACGCCGAATTCGTGCTTTTTCCATCGAACGAGTTGGCACTGGCTGCGCTGGCTTTTGGCAAGGTCGACCTGTTTCTCGGCGATACGGTGTCGAGCAATTACCTGATCAACCTCAACTACTTCAACTATGTGCGGCTGCACTCTTTCGTCAAAACCCAAACCAGCGGTTTCAGCTTTGCCTTGCGCCGGGGCAACGACCAATTGCTGCGTCTGATCGATTCGACCCTCGAGTCGCTGGGTGATGCGAAGATTGCCGAAATTACCAAGCGCTGGTCGGGTGGCGGCGGGGCGCTGACGCCCAAACGCATTGACCTGACACCCGGCGAAGCACGTTGGCTTGAGCTGCATCCGGTCGCGCGGTTCGTGATCAATGACGATCAGGCACCGTTTGCATTCTTTGATGGTGACGGCAACTTTGGCGGGATCGGCGCTGATCTGCTCGAGCTCATCCAGCGGCGTACCGGCTTGCAGATCAATGTCGAGCGCACCGACAGCTTTTCCAGTCTGAGCACGCGTCTGCTGGATGGCAGCGCGGATATTTCTCTGCTGACACCAACGGTCTCGCGGGAAGTCGGCATGCGTTTCACTCATCCGTTCCTTGCCAGCCCCTTTGTGATCGTCACCACCAAGGACGCAGGCGCGCCTTCAAGCCTGCAGGAGCTGCGCGGCAAGCGCGTCGCAGTGCCCGAAAGTTCGGCTGAGCGTGAGCTGCTCAAGGACTACCCCGACATCGAGATCGTTGATAACGAAACAGTTCTGGGCGCCTTGGCTGACGTGAAGGACGGTCGAGCGGACGCGATGATTACCACGTTGCACAGTGCGCGCTACTACATCGCCCACATCTACAGCGACAGCTTGCGTATCTCCAACATCGTCGGCATGAACAAAGGCTTCCTCGCTTTCGCCGCGCGGCGTGCCGATACCGAACTGGTCAGCATTCTGAACAAGGCGTTGCTGAGCATTCCGCCGGATGAGCTGGACGTAATCCTCAACAGGTGGCGTCCCATTGCAGCGTTTTCGGGTTTGTCGTGGCGCGATTACAAGGCGCTGATCTACCAGATCAGCGCTGGCGCGTTCCTGATTATCCTGGGATCGCTGGCTTGGAATTTCTATATTCGCCGGCAGATCCGCGAACGCAGCCGGGCAGAGCGCTTGCTGGGCGATCAGTTGAAGTTCATGGGCGCGTTGATCAACGGCACGCCGCATCCCATCTACGTACGTGATCGTGAAGGTCGGCTTGTCACCTGCAATAATAATTATCTGCAAACATTTGGCCTGCTGGAAAAGGACGTGATCGGCAAGACCGTGCTCGAAAGCGGCAAGCGCAATCGTCAGGAGGCGTTGCAATTTCACGACGACTACCTGCGCGTCATCGAGCAGGACGAACCTTACGAGGTGGATCGCACGCTGCATGTCGGTGATACGCGGCTGATCATTTACCACTGGATCCAGCCGTATCATGACACGGCGGGTGAAGTCAGAGGCGTGATCTGCGGCTGGATCGATATCAGCGAACGCCGTGAACTGATCGAGGAGTTGCGTTCGGCGAAAGAGCTGGCTGACGAGTCGAGCCGCGCCAAAACCACCTTCCTGGCGACCATGAGCCACGAAATCCGTACGCCGATGAGCGCCGTGATCGGCATGCTCGAACTTACCCTCAAGCGTGCCGAGCAGGGACACTTCGATCGGCCGGCGATTGAAGTGGCATACGACTCGGCAAAAGGTCTGCTGGAACTGATCGGCGATATCCTCGATGTGGTACGCATCGAATCGGGCCATGTCAGCCTTTCGCCGAAACGTGCCAACCTGCGCGAATTGGTCGAATCCGTGGCGCGGGTGTTCGACGGCTTGGCCAGGCAGAAGAGTCTGGTGCTGAAGCTCGACATCGACGCCACTGTCGGCTGTGACGTATTGGTTGATCCGATGCGCTTCCAGCAGGTGCTCTCGAACCTGGTGGGCAACGCGATCAAGTTTACCGACACCGGTCATGTCAGCGTCTCGATTCGCGGCCAACGTCTCGCTGACGAACGCTTACAGGTCGACCTCAAGGTCGAGGACACCGGTATCGGCATTTCCAGCGCCGATCTGCAGAATCTGTTCCAGCCGTTTTCCCAAGCCAATCATGGTCCCTCCAGCAGAGGCGGCACCGGTCTGGGACTGGCGATCTCCCGTTCATTGTGCGAATTGATGGGCGGGCGGCTGAACATTACCAGTACGCTTGGCAAAGGCACCTGCCTGGAAGTGTCGCTGTTCTTCAATATTCTCAGCCCGCTTGGCGGCAAAGTGCTGCCTGTTTCGGTCGTTCAGGACAAACCGGTACCGACACTCAGGATTCTCGTAGTCGATGACCAGAGCGCCAACCGCCTGCTGTTGACGCAGCAGCTGAGTTTCCTTGGCCAGGCGGTGCGTGATGCCGCCGACGGTGCCCAGGCATTGGCGCTGTGGCGCTCGGAGCCGTTCGACATTGTGATCACGGACTGCAACATGCCGGTCATGAACGGCTATGAGCTGGCCCGCACCATTCGCCAGGACGAACGCGAAAGTGGTGGATCGCCGTGCATCGTACTGGGCTTCACGGCCAACGCGCAGCCGGAAGAAAAAGTGAAATGCCGGGAGGCCGGGATGGATGATTGCCTGTTCAAACCGATCAGTCTCGGCACCTTGTCGATCATGCTTGCAGGCTGGGAAAAAACTGTTGAAACCCAGCCATTTGAAAGCCCGCCTGCGGCGACTATCAAGGAGCTGGGTTCGATTCGCGAGCGTCTTGACGAGCTCACCGGAGGCGATCTCGACATGATGAAAGAACTTCTGCGCGAGGCGCTGTCGAGTTGCGAAAAGGATCTGGAGGAGTTGCATTCGCTAATACCCGAAAGCGATCCCGGGCTGTTGGCTGACCTGGCGCACCGCATCAAGGGGGCGGCGCGCATTGTTGCCGAGCATCAGGTCATTGAGGCATGTAACGAGCTTGAGGCCGAGTGCGAGGCGCCTGTTATCGATCCGCTGGACCTCAATCGCAGTGCATTGAAGCTGGAGCATGCACAGGCTGATCTGATCAAGAAAATCAAACGGATCGAGCTGTAAACGTATCGGCTCATGACCATCCGACTGGCCTTGCATTGAAGCTGACGTTAAAGATCATTTTGCAGCGGGCGATACCTTGGTTAATAACCATGGAGTTTCGCGATGATCATTCGACGTCCTTTATTGATTGCCTGCCTTTGCCTGCTCGGTTTTGACGCCGTCAGCGCAGCCCAGTCTGCGCCGGTCAGCGGAGTGATTCGCTTCAGCGGTCGAATTGTCGAGGCAAGTTGCATTGTCAGTGGCGCCAGCCATTCTTCTGTCGAGTTGCTTGATTGCCCCCAGGCAAGCACCGGGCAGATTTTTACCGTGAACAACGTCAGTGCGGCAGGGCGAGGTGAGTCGCGCCAGCAGGTGTTTGTGAAGGTGATTGCCGATACTCATGAGCAGGACGATTATTACGACCAGCGCTTGCTGCTCACGGACAACAAGGGTCACCAGATAACGAGCGGTAATTACGTAGTGACGATGACGCTGCCTTGATGGCTTGGAAAGAATGAGTCTGCGCCCCTTGTTTCAAGGTTACTGACAAAAAGGGGCGTTAATAATGAGAATTGTCTGGTTCGCACAGAACCGTCCCGCGCTTCTGGCTTGTCGCGACTCCCCTGCGTTGCAAAATCCCTCCTTCAACACTTTCTGAGCCAGACCATGCGCCGATCGCGTGGGCTGTCGTCAAGGTGTGGCTTTTTATCAGCTATCCCTGCGTTCATTTTTGAGACAAGTCTCATATCAGGCAGATTGGCCCTTGGTTATTTTCTTGAAAGGAAGAATGGAGCTGCCAAAGGTGTCCGATGTTTCTTGAAAATAACCGCAGTAGATCCTTGCGGATCCTGATCGCCGATAGCGATGTGCGCAGAGGTCAGTCAATCGAACAGCAGTTCAACAAGCTGGGCTGTCTCAGCGTCTTGAACGTTTGCACTTATCGTGACCTGAAAATACTGACGTATTACTGCCCTCAACGGTTGAGCCTGGTCGTCGTCAATGCTGAGTTGCTCAGCGAAATGGCGATGGATCCGCTCGACTTTTTCGGGGAAAACCCGCTGATTCGTCATCTGCTGATTTTCAATCCCAACGATGATCACCAGTGGTCGAAGACCTTCTTCAACCCGCATCCGCAACGCTGGATGCGCCTGGTCTCGAAAATCAATCTGCCGCGACTGGCAGATTTTCTGATGCTGGCCGACCCGGCGCTCAAGGAAATTGCGGAGCCGGCCTCGACCAACTCCACACTCTCTCCGTGCGCCAACCGCTAGCTACCGCACCTTCCCGCGTTGATCCAGGTATGCGCCGAGGCGCTATACCGCAGCGCCGCTCTGCTGCCCACTCGTTTACCCCATTGTCTTGAATACACTCTAAGGTAAGGCATCATGCTGCTTCGTAAACTCAATCTCGCGCCGCGTTCGGCGCTGTGTTTCGGCTTGTTCTGTCTCATGATTATCGCGATCGGATTGATCGCTCTGCAGCAAGTCGACTTGCTCAACAAGGCAGAAACGTACGTCGAGACGACGATCGTGCCGAGTATCAAGCTGCTCGGCCAACTCGATCGAGAGTTCGTCGAAATCAAGGGCAACAACGCTCGCTTGCGCAATCCCATTGAAACGAGTGAGCGCAAAGCGCAGGCCCTGATTGACATCCAGCAGTCGCGTCAGATGATCAAAAATCATCAGCGTGCGCTCATTGACCTGCTGGCGACTGACGCCGGGCGCGAGGCGTTCGAGGAGTTTGCCAAAGCACAGAAGGTCAACGATCAGGCGCAGGACCAATACCTTGAAACAGTGGCGAACGGGCAGCTTGAAGCGGCCATTGCGCTGTCCAGGAATCAGATGCGTGCGGCGTCGGATGGCGTACAGGTCGCGCTCAAGAAGTTGATTGCTCTCAACGAGATAGAAGCTTATGAGGCGGGCAAGCAGGCCGACAATGTCTATGAGCACACGCTGTTGATCGTCAGTGTGTTCATTCTCATCGCGATCGGTGCTTCGTTGGCCCTGGCCGTGTTGTATACCCGCAGCCTGACGGTACCCATTGCAGGCTCGCTAAGGGTGGCGGAATGCATCGCCGCCAATGATCTGAGCGAAACCATTGCGCTGGATGGCTCCGATGAGGCGGCGCAAATGCTGTCGTCATTGGCGGCGATGCAAACCAGTCTGCGAGATGCCTTGATCATGATCCGTGATTCGTCCACGCAGTTGGCCGAGACCTCGGAGGTCATGCACGGCGTCACTGAAGATATCTCGCGTATCACTCAACGTCAGAGCCATGAAATCGAAATGGCCGCCACCGCCGTCACTGAAATGAGTGCAGCGGTGGAGCAGGTTGCAGACAACGCCGCATCGACCTCGCAGCTGACGTCGGAATCAAGTGCGGCAGCCATTGCCGGTCGAAGTCAGGTCAGCGACACGGTAGCCGCAATCAACCTGATGGTGTCCAGCGTGCACAGCACCTCGGCTGAGGTGCAGGCGCTATCGACCATGGCGAGCGATATCAGCAGCGTGCTGGACGTTATCCGAGAGGTTGCCGAACAAACCAATCTGCTTGCCTTGAACGCAGCGATCGAAGCAGCGCGGGCGGGGGAGGCGGGTCGCGGTTTTGCCGTGGTTGCCGATGAGGTGAGAGGGCTGGCGCAGCGTACTCAGAAGTCGACCGAGGACATCGAGTCCATGGTCAGCTCCATTCAGTCGGGCACCAGCCGCGCAGTTTCCTCCATGAGCCACACCCGCGCTCAGGCCGAGAGAACGCTCGAAATGGCCAATATCGCCGGCGAAGTGCTGACCGACATCACTGGCTCGCTGAATCTCATCAACGAGCGAAACCTGCTGATGGCAACCGCTGCAGAAGAGCAGGCTCAGGTTGCGCGTGAAGTGGATCGCAGCCTGATCAGCATTCGCGACCTTTCGTGTGAAACCGCTGAGGGATCGAAACAGACCGCAGTCGCATCGGCGGAGCTGTCGCAATTGGCTGCGTCGCTGAACAAATTGACCAAGGAATTCAAACTTTAATCAGTAAACGTAAAGCCCTGGCTACCAGGGCTTTTTGATCAGCGCTCGATCGGCGCAGCAAAGTCTTGCGCATGGGGTGCAGAGTCAGTTTGTGCTGGCGATGCGGTTTGTGCTGTCAACTGCTCAATGCAGCTGGCGAGTTGTTTTTCATAGCTTTCAAGTACCGCTTCGGCTTCAGCTTCGCGCTCATCACGCAGGCGGAAGAAATCGTCGCGATTGAGTTGGTCCGCAACAAGTCGGATGTTTTGCTCGATGATCGCGCACAGTGAATCTTCATCCTCTAACGCCGCGCTGGTCAGGGCTGCCTGTCGATTGTTTTCGAGTTCGGTTTTTGCGTGCTCAGCGGCCTTCGCCTGTTCCTTTGCGCTAAGCAGGTCGGTTTCCAAAACCTGTTTCTGTTCCGCCAGGCGCTTCAGTTCTGCGCTCATCGACTGGATTGCATCGGCGCGTTGGGTGAGTTGGACCTCCTGTTGTTGCACCACAGCCTTCAGTGGAAACAGTTCATTGAGTTGGTAGCCGGCGACCACAGTCATGGCGATCAGTGCCAGCGCAAGAATGGTCAGGCAGTAGATGGCGGCGTTGCTCTGGGGTTTTGAGCTATTGAGGGTATCGAGGGCTCTCACGGAATCGTTTCTCCTATCAAGAGTAGACAGTGTAATAACCTCGATTCGCTGGGCCTTTAAGACGAGTCTTAAATTGTGCTCTATTTGCGTATGTCGATAACGGCTAACATTTGTTAACGAATTCGCAGAAGGCTTCTTGTTTAAACCGACTATCTAAAGTTTCTTGTGGGTCCATGAGAATTGTCTTGTTTGCGAATAAATAAACCTTTTGCTCAAGCTCCTTTTTTTCATTATCGTCTGCTGCCGCTTTGGTGGCGTTTACTGCTGATAGTTCACGCAATCGTCCGCCATTCAAATGTTTGCAAACACGGCGAGTTCAGAGAGATTGCTATGAAGTTTTCCCATGTTTTAATTGTCGGTTTTTTGTATTTACTGCCATTTAACGCAATGGCTGCAGTTTGCGAATTTTATCCCGACCATTCCAAGGGCAGTGTCAGGGTGGTTCTTCCAGCCACGATCTCGGTGCCTCGTGACACGCCCAACGGCACGGTTATCTATGAAAGCCCGATCGTGACCCTGGGCGCCATACCCAGCTCATTCAGGTGCTCTGCGGTACACAACGAAGGTGTACGCAATACTGTCGGCGCTACTCAGCCGGGCGCGGAGATTTTTCCTATCGGAAATACCGGAATCGGCTGGCAATGGGTCCGACCGCCATCGGGGAAAGCGTGGAAAGGCTTTCCAGGAACTACCGACACTGCTGGCGGTTGGGGTTGGAATGGTTCTGAGCACATCTTGCGTTTTGTAAAGACGGGAACTATTTCCGGCAGTGCGACGATACCCTCAGGCCAACTTGGGACCTTCGTCGCTGCAGAAATCGAGCCTCTGGCAATGAATACAAATGGCACGCGGATCGTCTCGCAGTCTTGTGAAACACCTGATGTGAAAGTGGATATGGGCAGCTACACCATGAGCGATTTTTTGCAGAACGGTGACTATGCCAAGGAGAAATACTTCTTTCTTGATATGAAAAACTGTCCTCCCGGAATCAATAACTTCAGGTACTCCTTTTCGCCCACTGCGGGCAGCCCTGCATGGAGCGCTGATACCGGCGTGGTACACCTCAACAGTAATTCCACTGCCAAAGGGCTGGCATTGCAAATGCGCTTCAGTGACAGGACGATACTCAAGCTGAACCAGAATTACATAATGAAAGCGCCAACATCGAGCGGCGGTAATGCATCCGTTTCCTTGCAAGCCCGCTTCGTGCGCATCGAGCCTTCCAATGCGCAAATGCGAGCGGGCGATGCCAATGCCGAAATTGCCTTTGTCGTCGAGTATCTATGAGCCCAACAGCCTCTTTACCTCAGCCACAATCACCACAATATCAAACGGCTTGGGCACTACCACATCAAACAGATCGGAGCGCTGCATGCCGATGTGCGCTTGCGCGCCACTCATGAGAATGATCGGCAAGTGTTTGACGGACGGCTGGGCACGCACGGCTTCGGCGAATTCGAGGCCGTCCATGACCGGCATCATGAAGTCAGTGATGACCAGGGCTGGACGTTCTCTTTCCAGCACTTCGAGAGCCTTCTTGCCATTGCTCGCGGTCACAGTCATGAAGCCCTCATCCTCTAGCGCAAAGCCAAGAATGTCAGCAATCAGATACTCGTCGTCGACTACCAGGATGGTGGTCATGTTATTTCAACCCGCTTGCAGACTTACGAAATTGAACCAGGCAATGACTCAGCTGTGACTGAAGGTTCATTTTTCAAAGCCTTTTCCAGGAACACATCTTGATCACGGATAACCACCTCGAACCGCGACGGGTTGTAGGAGCTATCACGTATCTTGAGAATGGAAAGCGTCCTGTGAAGTTCAGCGTGATTCTCAAAGAAACGCATGAGCATCAGGTTGTCGACAATACTGGACAGGTCGGAGTTCGGTGCGCTGACCTCGGAGCCGAACAAATCGCGCATTTCCCATGAGGCGAACACCGTAACGCCTCTGGATCGCAGCTCATTCATCAGCGCGCTGAAAAAGTCGGTGATGCGTTCCGGTGTGGTTGAAACCCGAGTCATGCCGCTGAGGCTGTCGATGAACAGGCGCTTGATGCCTTTTTCATCGACCAGGCTCAGCAGGCGTGCGCCGAGGCCGTCCAGCAAGCCTTCGGTAGTTGGCTGCCAGGCAATGCTCAGCGCACCGCTGTGTTCCATGTGTTCGATATCAATACCCAGCGAACGGCCTTTCAGCCGCAGCCGCTGCGGGCTTTCATAGAAGCCGAAGTGCAGGCCCGGCGATTCGGCCGTCGACTGCGCGATGAACTTCAGACCCAGCGTGGTCTTGCCGATCCCGGAAGGCCCCATGACCAGCGTCACACTGGAGCTGTGCAAGCCACCCCCGAGGATGTCATCCAGTGAAGCAATGCCGCTTGGGATGCGCGTCATGTCCGCGCTGTCCGGGGCGGAAGGGCGCTTGTAGAGACTTTCGAGGCGCGGGTAGACGACCAGGCCGTTATCGGTGATTTCGCATTCGTGAAGACCAGTCAACGCGCCGCTGCCGCGAGTCTTGCGTAAATGAATGCGCCGTACCGAACGGGTACCGAACAGCTCTTCGCCCATTTCGATGACGCCGTCGACCATCGTATGCTCGGGGCTGCCGTCGTCCAGGCGCGAGCTGGTCAGGAACAGCACGGTGCAACCGGCAAATGCGGCATGGCCTTGCAGTTCAGAGATGAATTTTTTCGTGTCGATCGGCGAGTCGGCTTTGGAGCGTGCATTGAGCAGGCCGTCGACGACCATGACGGTCGCCTTCTGCCGGGTGATTTCGCGTCGCAGCAGCTTCACGACTTCATCGAGGCCTTCGTTTTCCAGCGTATCGAATGCGCTGACAAACTGAATTTCGGCGCCGACTCGCGATGCGTCGAAAAAACTCATGGTCGACAGGAACTGGAACAGGCGGTCGTGGGACTCGGCCAGCAACGTGGCGACCAGCACACGACCGCCATTACGGGCATGGTGAAACCCTAGCTGGTTGGCAAGGATGGTCTTGCCGGAGCCCGGGCGCCCTTGAATGATGTATGAAGCGCCGGCGACAAAGCCCCCCTGAAGCAGCGCGTCGAGCCCTTCGATCCCGCTTTGAAGGCGTTTTAGCTTTTCCACAATGCGACCCTGATCTGAATAAACAGGCTTGTTCAGCCGAATGAGTGAAATGCTAACGCCATTTCCGGTTGAGGGCCATAAAGGCTGGGGAAAAGCAGCGTTTTTGCAATGTGAACCTGGCACGTGACTGCTCGGGATCAGGTGGTAGTGACAAGCCCGGCACAGGAAGATTCGATTTTTCGAAACCCGGAAGCCGATTACATCCATAGGCGCTGCTGCGGACCATGAGGGTAGCGCTTGCCACTTTGCTTTCATGAAATCGTCACAAAACTGCTGCAGAGTTCGGGAGCCCGTAATCACTAGGTGTCATTTAATGAAAAGTTTGATGAAGTCTGCTGCGCTCGCCATTGCGGTATCTGTTTGTGCCACCTCGGCCTCCTTTGCAGCAGAAAATGTTCGCCTGACGGGGTCCGGAGCAAGTTTCCCGGCGCCGATCTATCTGACCTGGTTCAAGGATTTCAGCAAGAAATCCGATGGCGTCACTGTCGATTATCAATCCAAGGGCAGTGGCGCGGGCGTACAGGACTTCTTGAACAAAACCGTGGATTTCGCTGCCAGTGACTCGGCAATGAAAGACGAAGATATCGCCAAGGTCGCCGAAGGCGTGCAGTTGCTGCCGATGACTGCCGGGGAAATCGTGCTGGCCTACAACCTGCCGGGCAATCCCAAGGGTCTGAAGCTGCCACGCGACGTCTATTCCAACATTTTCCTGGGCAAGATCACGCGCTGGAACGATCCGCAGATCGTCGCTGCCAACCCGGACCTGAAACTGTCCGATACGCCGATCACGGTTGTCGTGCGTGCAGATTCCAGTGGTACGACCGCGGTATTCACCAAGCACCTGGCAACCGTCAACGCCGAGTTCAAGCAGGCGCTGGGTGAGGGCAACACCGTCAACTGGCCGGCCAGTGACAAGTTCATCAAATCGCCGAAAAACGATGGCGTAACGGCTACCGTGCGCCAGACTCCAGGTGCGATTGGTTACATCGAATATGGCTTCGCCAAACTGGCCAAGGTCGACTTCGCCCAGTTGCAGAACAAGGCTGGCAATTACGTCGTGCCAAACGCCGAAAGCGGTGCCGAGGCCCTGGCGGCGGTGAAGATGCCAGAAAACCTGGTGGCCTGGCTGCCTGATCCGGACGGTGCCAAGTCCTATCCGATCACCTCTTATACCTGGATGATTTTCCGCAAGGACAATGGCAACCCGGCCAAGGCCAAGGCCATGCGTGAAATGGTCGAATACAGCCTGACCGAGGGGCAGAAGATTGCCGATTCGATGGGTTACATCCCGTTGCCACAATCGGTCGTCGAACAGGTTCGCAAAGCGTCCGCCAACATTCAGTAACGCCGTGAGGTCTCTCTCGGCGTGTGCGTCTGCGCCACGCCGGGAGAGTTTTCCCCCTGTTCCGGACTTAGCCCATGAACAAACCTTTTGTCGTACCGGTTAATCCCGACTCTGCCTGCCAGCCACCTTCGACGAAGGATTTCCTGGTTGATCGCACCTTCCGCGCGCTGGCGCGCATCGGTGTGGTACTGATTCTGGCGCTGGTATTTGCACTGGTGTTCGAAGTCGGACGCAAGGCACTTCCCGGTATGGAGAAGCACGGCTTCGATGTGCTTCTGGGCAGCGTGTGGGACGTCAACCAGGGCAAATACGGCATTCTGCCAGCCATCTGGGGCACGCTCTACAGCGCCTTCATCGCGTTGCTGATTGCCGGTGTTTTTGGTGTGAGCATGGCGATTTTCCTGACCCAGGATTTCCTGCCGACCAAGCTCGCTGCGCTGTTTCGCACCATCGTCGAACTGCTCGCGGCCATCCCCAGCGTGGTCTATGGCCTGTGGGGGATCTATGTGGTGATCCCGGCGATTCGGCCGCTGACGACCTGGTTGAACAGCGAGCTGGGCTGGATACCCTTTTTCGGCACGTCCCTGAGCGGTCCGGGCCTGCTGCCCGCAGCGCTGGTGCTCGCGATCATGATTCTGCCGACCATTGCCGCCGTGTCGCAGGACGCGCTGACGGCTGTGCCGATGAAAACCAAACAGGCCGCGTACGGCATGGGCACAACCCATTGGGAAGCGATTCTCAAAGTGATGGTGCCTTCGGCCGCCACCGGCATTTTCGGCTCTCTGGTGCTGGGCCTGGGGCGCGCGCTGGGTGAAACGATGGCGCTGGCCATGCTGGTCGGCAATGCCAACAACATTTCCCTCTCGCTGTTTGCACCGGCCAACACGCTTGCCGCTCTGCTGGCGCTGAACTTCCCCGAAGCCGGGCCGAACGAGATCGAGGTGTTGATGTATGCCGCGCTCGTGCTGATGTTGATTACGCTCATCGTCAACATTTTCGGCTCGATGATCATGATGTACGCCCAACGGGGTAACAAGTGATGACTGATCTGACCGCAGCAACAGACCTGACGGCGCCAACCGGTGCGATGCCCAGCTTGCAACGCAGGTTCGAAGGCCGCGCGCTGCGCAGCCTGATCCTGACCACCCTGGTCTGGGCAGGTGCTTTGCTGGCCAGCGTACCGCTGATTTCCGTGCTCTACATGCTGATCACCCGCGGTGGCGCGCGTCTGAACGTGGAAGTCTTCACCGAACTGCCGCCGACCGGCTTCGAGATGGGTGGCGGTTTCGGCAATGCGATGGCGGGTACCTTTGTGATGGTCGGTATCGCGGCAGCGATCGCGGTGCCGGTCGGAATCATGGCGGCGATCTTCCTGGCTGAGCTGGGGCCGGACAGCAAGCTGGGCAACGCCGCGCGTTTTGCCGCCAAGATGCTTACGGGCCTGCCATCAATCCTGGCAGGTGTATTTGCCTACGCCTTGGTAGTGATGACCACCGGCACGTATTCGGCACCGGCAGGTGGCGTGGCGCTCGCCGTCCTGATGCTGCCTATCGTGGTGCTGACCGCCGAAGAGTCGATGCGGATGGTGCCCAAGATCATGAAAGATGCTGCTTATGGCATGGGCTGCACTCGCTCGCAGGTCATCTGGAAAATCATCTTGCCGACCGGCATGCCGGCAATCCTGACTGGCGTGATGCTCGCCGTGGCGCGTGCCGCAGGCGAGACGGCACCGCTGTTGTTTACCGCGCTGTTCAGCAACTACTGGATCTACCACCAGGGCAATCTCGATGTCATGAATCCGACTGCCTCATTGGCGGTGCTGATCTACAACTTCTCCGGCATGCCTTTCGATAACCAGCTCGAGCTCGCATGGGCGGCCTCGTTGGTGCTGGTGATGATCGTGCTGTTCGTGAACATCATCAGCCGGATTTTCGGCAAGCCCAAGTATTAAGAACGGGAGCATCTGATTTTGAACGTATCCACTGCGCAAATTGCCGCTCCGTTTGTCACCCAGGCGCCTGTAGTCATGGACTGCAAACTGGACAAGATTTTCTACGGCAACTTCATGGCAGTACGTGACAGCCACGTGCCCATCGAGAAAAACAAGATCACCGGATTCATCGGTCCCTCAGGCTGCGGCAAAAGTACCGTGCTGCGCAGCCTCAACCGGATGAACGATCTGGTGAAGGGCTTTCGTTTCGAGGGCCATGTGCATTTCCTCGGGCAGGATGTCTATGGCAAGGGCGTCGACCCGGTGGTCGTACGTCGCTACATCGGCATGGTGTTTCAACAGCCTAACCCGTTCTCGATGAGCATCTTCGACAACGTGGCGTTTGGTCTTCGCCTCAACCGCTACAAGGGCGATATCGGCGACCGCGTCAAGCATGCGCTGCAAGGCGCCGCGCTGTGGGACGAAGTCAAGGACAAGCTCAAGGTCAGCGGCCTGTCGCTCTCCGGTGGCCAGCAACAACGCCTGTGTATCGCCCGGGCGATCGCCACTGAGCCGGAAGTCCTGCTGCTGGATGAGCCTTGTTCGGCACTGGACCCGATCGCCACCCGGCGCGTCGAAGAATTGATGGTCGAGTTGAAGAAGGACTACACCATCGCACTGGTGACCCACAACATGCAGCAAGCCATCCGTGTTGCTGACACCACGGCGTTTTTCTCGGTGGATATTTCCCAGGGCACACGCACCGGTTATCTGGTCGAGATGGGCCCGACGGCGCAGATCTTCGACAACCCGCGTGAACAGATGACCGGCGATTACATCAGCGGCAAGTTCAGCTAAGTCACAGCACCGGTCACGGCCGCCTACCTGCACAAGCCAAATGGATTTGGCGGGCATCGGTGGATATTTACCAAGCGTTTCCAAGGAGCTCCAATGCCTGCCACGCATCGCCTTGATTTGCCTGCGATTGAACGCGCACTGCGGAAAGTGCAGAGCCGTTTCGCCGAACTCAGCCGGCACTTCACCGAACCTAGGGACCCGTTCACTGACGAAGTTCTGCACAATGTGCTTGAAGGCTATGCGTTGGTTGACGAATATGTTGCCCGCGGCGTCGACCTGTTCGATCTGCAGCAACTGAACCTGATGCTGGAGATCAATGCCACAGTGCTTTGTGGCCGGGATCCGGCGCGCCGGCTGGAATACGCCCAGCATCTGGCAGCCACCGAGGCGCATTTCTTCAACAACGTCGAGGGCGGCATCAAGGACTTGTACAACTGGTATTGCGCGTATCGCAGTGAGTCAGTCTGGAAGCGTGCAGCGGGTGTCTATGTGCGCATTCTGAGCAAGCCGCAGCTGTTTATCGAAGGCAACAACCGCAGTGGCTCGCTGATTGTCAGCTACCTGCTAATGCGCGCGGGGCTGCCTCCATTCGTGTTGACCCTGGAAAATGCCGAGGGCTATTTCAACCCGTCCTCGGTCATCCGCAACTCCGCCAAGCATGGCGTCAAGGCGTTGTACGAATTGCCCAAGATCAAGAAAAAATATGCAGCATTCCTGGAAGAACAGGCGCCCGATCCAATGAAGTTCTTTCTCAAAGGCAAGCCTTTGCCTTTTTCTCAGGGTGGCCATTGATGAACTGGGCACCAGCATTTGCCAGATTGAGAACCTTCGGCAGCCGGGCAGGGCAGGCTATCCGCTGCGCTTTGCCGCAGTTGTTCGAACGTCAGCGCATACGGATTTCGTTCGATATCGATGACACGCTCGCTTGCCAGCTTCATCACTGCGCAGTCGAGAACAGTCGACTACCGGCCTGTATTCATCGTTGGCTGGGTGAACCGTTGCGGATGGGCACACGATCGCTGATCCGAGAGCTGCGCCGCCAGGATTGCAGTGTCTGGGTCTACACCTCATCCGGGCGCACGCCGTCCTATATCAGGCGCTGGTTGGCGCTGTACGGTATCCGCGTCGACGGCGTGGTCAACAGCGTACTGCACAACCGTGCCCTGACGGCGCACGGAATGTCGAATGCGCCTTCCAAGTATCCGCCAGCGTTCGATATCGACTTGCATGTCGATGATTCGGAGGGCGTGCAGATTGAAGGCAAGGATCATGGCTTCCGGGTGGTCGTGGTGCATCCCGAGGATGATCGCTGGGCGCAGAAAGTGCTGGATTCGGTGGCCAAGGTCCAGGCGCAGCTCGCTTGGCAGCAAATGCTCAGACCTCAGGCGCCGGTGCAACAGCGTGCGGAGGCTGTCTTTGAGTCGCTTGGCTGAGCGAGTACGCATTGGCTATCTGGACAGCAGCGCCTCAGGTGTACGAGGCACTGCTGAGAAATGACTCAATAGATGCGCAAACGCTGCTGCGCAAAACATGTCTGGCAGAAACGACAAAGCCCTGAATAATCAGGGCTTTGTCGTATAAAGATGGCGGAGGCGATGGGATTCGAACTCATGGACCTGTTACAGTCGACGGTTTTCAAGACCGTTGCCTTAAACCACTCGGCCACACCTCCGTTTGCGTTGCGGGCGCCATAATACCTGAATGAAACACACTGTCAAACTCTCTGCATGGCTTGTTACAGAGCGTCTGTTATGATCTTTGCGACTGAACGTTTCAAACCAACAGGAGTGTCGCCATGCGCGAACAGGATTACGCAGTTAATAACAGCGTGCAGGCTGAGCAGCTAGAGGTTAGCCGCGTCCTGCGCAACACTTATGGTCTCTTGGCTCTGACCCTCGCATTCAGCGGTGTGATGGCCTTCGTAGCCCAGCAGATGCGTGTCGGCTACCCGAACATTTTCGTGGTGCTGATCGGCTTCTACGGGCTGTTCTTCCTCACCAACAAACTCCGTGATTCCGCGTGGGGCCTGGTGTCCGCCTTCGCGTTGACCGGTTTCATGGGGTTCCTGCTCGGCCCGATCCTCAACCGTTACCTGGGCATGCAGGGCGGCGCTGAAGTGGTCAGCTCGGCTTTCGCCATGACCGCACTGGTGTTCGGTGGTCTGTCGGCCTACGTGCTGATCACCCGCAAGGACATGAGCTTCCTCGGTGGCTTCATCACCGCCGGTTTCTTTGTCCTGCTGGGCGCTACGCTGGCGAGCTTCTTCTTCCAGATCAGCGGCCTGCAACTGGCGATCAGCGCCGGCTTCGTGCTGTTCTCGTCGGTCTGTATTCTGTTCCAGACCAGCGCGATCATCCACGGCGGCGAGCGCAACTACATCATGGCGACCATCAGCCTGTATGTATCGATCTACAACCTGTTCGTCAGCCTGCTGCAACTGTTCGGCATCATGAGCCGCGACGACTGATCGTAATGGCTGCAATAAAAAACCCGCTTCGGCGGGTTTTTTATCGTCTGGAGAAAAGTGTCTGCTCAGTTGATGACGATGCTGCCATCCACTTGCTGACGGTAGATCGTGTACGGCAGCAGCAGCGTATCGAGGGCACCGGAGACCACGGCATCAACCAACAGCCCCGGGATCGCAGTGTTGCGATGATTATCGGCATCAACACCCGAGGCCAGCGGCGCATTCAAAGAACAGAAGTCATAAGCGAGGCCGCTGTAGATTCTTGGCACAGCGCCGCAGTAACTCTTTTGTTGTTTGAGTCCATCAACGGCAGCCTGGTCGTCGCGCGCCACCGTCTGAATCGTGCCACAGCCGCCGAGGAGCATGCCGGCCAGCAGTATTGCCTGAATTTTCATAGCGCCATTCCTTAGCCGCGAAAAACCCCAATCTACCCCGATCATTGGTAAAAGACACCTACGCCATCGGTGGCAGGCGTCGCTTGACCGGGGTCTTCTTGACGATCGCGGTGTTGGTTTCAGCCAACGTATTCAGTCGGTCGAGCAGGGTATCGAGCTGTTCCATCGAGCGCACGTGCAGGCGGGCGATAAAGCAGTCGTCACCGGTGACCTTGTCGCACTCGGTGAACTCCGGAATCGACATGATCTGCCGCTCAACCTCCTGCAATTGCCCTGGCAGAGGCCGCACCCGGACGATCGCCTGCAACTGATAGCCGAAGCATTTCGGATCAATCTCCACCGTGTAGCCCTTGAGCACGCCGCGTTCTTCCAGACGCCGCAACCGCTCGGCCACGCTGGGCGATGACAGGCCGCTGATCTGCGCCAGCGCTTTGAGCGAGCGCCGCGAGTCTTCCATCAGCGCGCCGATAAGGATCTGATCGATATCGTCAGTCACATTCAAACTCCGGATTAGGCAAAGGGCGCAAATCACCCTCGATAAAAAAGGCGAAAACCAAGTTTAGCCTGCTTTATGCGCTGGAGCAGCCCGAGGTGCGCTTGGCATACTTTTGCCATGCTTCGGACACAACCTCAGGAGAAGATGATGGACAACGCAATCCGCCGCGGTTCGCTGGAAATGACCGCCGCTATGCTGATATCGGGGACGATCGGCTGGTTTGTGCTGGTGTCCGGGCAACCGGTGCTGGACGTGGTGTTCTGGCGCTGCGTGTTCGGCGCCGGCACCTTGCTGTTGGTCTGCGCCGCGTTCGGCTTTCTGCGTCCGGGAATGCTGACCCGTACAACGTTTCTGCTGGCGGTGCTCAGTGGAATGGCGATTGTCGGCAACTGGGTGCTGCTGTTCGCGTCCTATTCCCGCGCCTCGATTGCCATCGGCACCGCAGTCTATAACGTGCAGCCATTCATGCTGGTCGGTCTGGCGGCACTGTTTCTCGGCGAGAAAATTACCCTGCAGAAGCTGTTCTGGCTGGCGATTTCGTTCATGGGCATGCTGGCGATTGTCAGTGCCCATAGCACGCAAGGCGAGGAGGGTAACGATTACCTGATGGGTATTGCCCTGGCGTTGGGCGCGGCCTTTCTGTATGCGATCGCGGCACTGATCATCAAGCGCCTGACCGGCACGCCGCCGCACCTGATCGCGCTGATTCAAGTCTGCACCGGGGTGTTGTTGCTCGCGCCTTTTGCGCATTTCGATGCGTTGCCGCAGGGCGCCGATGCGTGGGCGAGTCTGCTGACTCTGGGCATTGTGCATACCGGTTTGATGTACGTTTTGCTGTACGGCGCGATTCAAAAATTGCCGACGGCATTGACCGGCGCGCTGTCCTTTATCTATCCGATCGCGGCAATCTTTGTTGACTGGTTCGCCTTCGGCCATCGCCTCGAATTGCTGCAGTGGATAGGCGTTGCAGCGATCCTGCTGGCCGCCGCCGGCATGCAACTAGGTTGGGGCTGGAAAGCCCGGCGGCTGGCGGCACAATAAGGATCAGATGTTCCAGCGCGGTGCGGTTGCTGCCAGGCGCTGGCGCATCTCGCTGATATTGGCCGCCAGTTGCCGGGTCAGCATCCGATAGCCGTCGAGCGTATTGGCGACTGGCGCATCAAGGTCCGCTGCTGGCAGCTCCATCGGTCGCTCCAGCCGTTGCGAGGCCCCGGTTTTCAACGCGCGAGCCATGCCGATCAGCTGCACACGAATCTGCCGGTGCTCAGCCTTCAGTGCCGTTTGCAGATGTGCCGTGGCCTGCGGGTCACTTGCGTTGGGGCGGATATTGCCGAGGATCTCCAGCGTGCTGATGCACATGCGCAGGTTGCGCTGAATCGCGTCGAGCTCGGTCATGGAAATTTTCACTTCCTTGGACACCGACGGCATCAGCGAGCGCAACTGCACCATCACCGCACCCACCTTGCTCATCAGCCGCACATGCTCGTCGGCGCTGACCGCTTCACCGTTGATGATGCGCCCATATACCGTGGCGCAATCGCGCAAGGCATCGGCGAGGTTGTAACGCCACGAGTAGACCGCGTACAGCGGCAGGGCGAAGGAAAACGCCAGGGCGAGGGCGATGCCGATCAGGATGTCGACGCCGCGCCACAGTCCATCGGTGATCGGGTTGTCGCCATGCCCGGCGACGATGAATACCGTGATCGCCGAGAGCAGGGCGGTGTAGCCGCCCTTGCCGATCGCGTGATAAGAGAAAAACCCACAGACCACGGCCATGGAAAAATAGGTCAGCCACGGCATGCCCAGCCAGGCGTGCTGCGCCACTAGGGCCAATCCGACCCCCGCGCCGATCAAGGTGCCGATGGCGCGCTCGGCGGCTTTTTTGCCGATGTTGCCGTGGTGCTGCAAACCGCCGATCACCACCAGCATGGTCACCGATGCCCATTCGCCGTGGGGCAGATTGATGCCAGTAGTCAGCAGAATCGTCGCCAGCAACCCCAGCGCCACCCGCACGGAATGGATCAGGCGGGCGTGACGGTAGCGCCGATACGGGTCCAGTAACGGACGCAGGATACGGCGCAACAGCGGTGGCAGGCGGTGGGAGCTGTAAGTAGTCAGTGCGAACCTCATGGTCAATCAAATCAATGGAAGGGGAAAATGTAATTCATCCAGGCGGACATGCGCAGCAGGATTTTGCGCATCGCGCCGATGTGATGAAAGTGCTGACTGTAAAGCGCCGCTTGCCCGTAGGCGCCGCCCGGCATGAGCGTGCTGTATTCGGCGAACGCCGGGTCAGTGATTTCAATGATCACCGGCACCCGTCCGGCCGGTGGCGAGCCGGTGTAGCTGATCAGCGTGCCGGAAGGTTGCACCTGGCCCTCGGCGATCACCCCGATCACGCTTTTCACTCGCCCCGCGAAGACTTTGCCGGGAATGCCATCGAAGGCGACTTCGGCCTCGTCGCCCACGGTCAGACGCAGCAGGCTGTTCTGACGCATCCAAGCGGCGAAGTACTGACCTTCCTGCGGAATAAACACCATCGACGGGCGCAGCGGCAGCTTGCTCGCCATCATTCCCGGGCGCAGCGAAACGTGGGTGACGAAGCCTTTGCTCGGCGCTCGAACCACAGTGTTGTCCAGTTCAAATTGAGCGTTGTCCAGTTGCGCCTGCAGATCGTCGGTGCGGGCAATGGCCGCGTCCAGTTCACGCTGGGTGCCGAAGTTGCGGCGGATCAGTTCGGTGATGCGGTAGCGGTCGCCCTTCGCTGCAACCAGTTGCGCCTTGAGCGATTTCAGGCGGTTCTGGAAAGGCGTGGGATCGATGCGGAACAGCACGTCGCCTTTTTCCAGGGGTTCGTTGCCCTTAACCGGCACGTCGATCACCTGGCCACTGATGATCGGAATGACCGGCACCGAGACAAAGTAGGAGCGCGCCACCTCGGAATAGGGATGGTTGTAGTTCATGGTGAAAATCAGCGCGCCGATGATCAGCACGCCACCCAGGACAGCGGTGGGCACCGTCCATTTGTTCAGCGGAATGCGGAAGATCTTGAAGATGGCGACGCAGAGTGCGGCGTACGTGAGGATGAGCAACAGATCCATGCTCAGATCCCCCGGCTGTCAGATTGAGGCGCAACCGGCGACT
The DNA here is from genome assembly GCF_004307505.1 of Pseudomonas sp. Sample_11. NCBI lineage: Bacteria > Pseudomonadati > Pseudomonadota > Gammaproteobacteria > Pseudomonadales > Pseudomonadaceae > Pseudomonas > Pseudomonas sp. Sample_11. Next base: position 13,154 of record NZ_RCOD01000009.1, on the reverse strand, counting down.
GCGCTTCGAGCCGCTCGATCCGGGCTTGCAGCTCGACGACCTGCTGCTCCAGTTGATTGACGTGGTTTTGAATGGGTTTGCCATCGCCGAAACCCCAACCGCGATCCTCGCGATAGGCCATCGCCCAGATCCACAGAAACGGCCAGAGTGCATGCAAGGTGAACAGGCTGACCCAGCCCGTGGCATGGATCGCGTCCTGGTGCGGGTGGTTGCGATGAACGGCGATTTCGTACGGAATGTCATGCAGCACGATGATCCCGTAAAACAGCACGAGACCGACAAAAACCAACAGACCCAATGCGAAGTAATCGAGCATGGTCAGCCTCCCGGGCATCCAGCAATGCTGGGCTGAGTGTAGTCACTGAATCGCCGGGGGGGGGGCTGACGGATCGGCAGGATCATTCGATCCCGCCGATCACCCGTCAAAAGATGTAATCGGTGGTCAGGAAACTCGAATCACGCCCGCGAATGATCTCGCTGATCAGGTCCTTGTTGCTCTCCTGGAATTTGGTCGCCACCAGCGTGCGGATCGAAAACACCCGCAAGGCATCGTGAACCGAGAGCGTGCCTTCGGCGGAGTTTTTGCGGCCATTGAACGGGTAAGTGTCCGGGCCGCGCTGGCACTGGGCGTTGAGGTTGATCCGCCCGACCTGGTTGGCGAAAGTGTCGACCAGCCGGCCGACCGCCACCGGGTTGGTGCCGAAGATGCTCAACTGCTGGCCGAAATCCGATTCCAGCACGTAGTCGATCACCGTATCGAGGTGGCGGTACGGCACGATGGGCACGACCGGGCCGAACTGTTCTTCCTGATACACGCGCATTTGCGGATTCACCGGATAGAGCACTGCCGGGTAGAAGAACGAGGCGTGGGACTCGCCACCATTCGGGTTGACCACCTGGGCGCCTTTGCTTTGCGCATCCGCGACCAGACCGTGCAGATAATCGACCTTGCCCGACTCCGGCAGCGGCGTCAGCGCCACGCCGCTGTCCCACGGCATGCCCGGTTTCAGCGTGGCCAGTCTGGCGTTGAATTTCTCGATGAAGCTGTCGACCACGTCTTCATGCACGAAAAGAATTTTCAGTGCGGTGCAGCGCTGACCGTTGAACGACAGCGAACCGGTGACCGCTTCGCTGACGGCGTTGTCGAGATCGACTTCGGGCAGGACGATACCCGGGTTCTTGGCGTCCAGACCCAGAGCCGCGCGCAAACGGTGTGGTTTCGGGTGCAGCTTTTTCAGGTCACTGGCAGCCTTGTTGGTGCCGATGAAGGCAAAGATGTCGATCTTGCCGCTGGCCATCAGAGCGCTGACGGTCTCACGGCCGCTGCCATAGATGACGTTGATCACGCCGCTCGGGAAGCTGTCGCGGAAGGCTTCGAGCAACGGCCGAATCAGCAGCACGCCAAGCTTGGCCGGTTTGAACACCACGGTGTTACCCATGATCAGTGCCGGAATCAGCGTGGTGAAGGTTTCGTTCAGCGGGTAGTTGTAAGGCCCCATGCACAAGGCGACGCCGAGCGGCACGCGGCGAATCTGACCGAGGGTGTCCTGCTCCAGCTCAAAGCGGCTGGAACGGCGGTCGAGTTCTTTCAGGGCATTGATGGTGTCGACGATGTAATCGCAGGTGCGGTCGAACTCTTTTTCCGAGTCCTTGAGGTTCTTGCCGATCTCCCACATCAGCAGCTTGACCACGGCTTCGCGCTGCTCGCGCATGCGGCCGAGGAATGCTTCGACGTGCTGGATGCGCTCGGCCACGCGCATGGTCGGCCACAGGCCCTGACCTCGGTCGTAAGCGCGAACGGCAGCGTCGAGGGCGGTGAGCGCGGTGTCGGCATCCAGCAGCGGCGTGCTGCCGAGGATCACCTGTTCTTCGCCGTTTTCGCTTTTCAGATAAACCGGGCTGCGCACCTGCGCGAGCGGGCCGTCCCAGCGGCGCAATTGACCATCGACCAGGTATTCACGCTGCTCGACCTGAGCGTCGAGGCGATATTTTTCCGGGATGTCGCTGACCGAAGGGAACAGGTTGCCAAGGATGTTTGCTGTGGTCATGTCACTACCCTGTGTTGAAGTCGGCGTGCCGATTGAAAGTCTTGTGAAGGTTATACGCCTGAACGGGCCGGGATTTAACCCTGTGAATGTCACGCGAATGTCACGCACCCGTGCAACCGCAGTCCACCCTGTGGGAGCGAGCCTGCTCGCGAAGGCGGCGGCACATCCAACATCCTCATTGCCTGACACAGCGCTTTCGCGAGCAGGCTCGCTCCCACGGTCGATCGTTTAAATCAGTCAGTCTGTCTTCGGTAATGAAGCTTTTATGACAAAAGTTCGGTAGCCCTTTGCCAGTCCGGTCATGCCTGTGTAACGCGCTTGAGGGGCCTTTCGGGGCGTACTTTGCAAGCCGAGGCGGGACGCCGGGAGTGAGGCAATGGGGACTATGGAACGCTATTCGAAAGTGGGCATGCAGGAACTCGATCAACGCCTGTCGAAGATCGTCGAAGCCGCGCGCAAGAAGCCGGTTTCGGTGTATCGCTACGGCGCGCCGTGGGTCTGGATCGTCTCGCAGGAGGACTGGCAGGGCGCTCTGAAAGAAGTGTCCAGTTACATTCCGCCGGGCCATTCGCTGGTGTTGCTGCGCCCGCAGATCGACGATCTGCTCGACGCCCACCAGGACCTGCTGCACGACCTCAACGCCGCACCCGGCATGCTCATTCCCGCGCAGACGGTGATGCACATCCTGCTCCTGCAATTGCTGTATTCGGTGCCCAGCGAACAGCAGCTCTATGAACAGCTGAACTACAACCTGCTGTTCCGCTGGTTTGTCGGCCTTGGCCTGAACCAGAAAGTCTGGAGTTTCACCGCCCTCAGCCGTGACATCGCCACGCTGCTCAACGAGCCGCGCGCGGTGCTGCTGATTCAGAAAATCATCGGCGAAGTGTTCTGCGGTGCCTTGCTGCAAATGCCCGAGTTCTCGCTGAACTTTGCGCTGTTGCACACCTGGCTGGGCAAGCACGCCTGCGCCACAACGATCAGCAATTGACGCAGCACACCGGGCGCTAACGCCCACAGGTCATCGCGAATTTCAGGGGGTAATGTGGAACGGATTTTCACGTCACGGCTGGCGCTGTGGGGCTGGCTGCTGGTGACGGCGGGCGCGCAGCCGGCGCTGGCCGAGGAGGGCACAGAAGCGCCCGCCGCGCAGCGACTGGTCGACGTCAACGAATACTTCGTGCGCGGCAATACCGTGCTCGATGCCCGGGCGATCGAAGAAGCGGTGTACCCGTTCCTCGGCCCGCAAAAAGCCTTGAGCGATATCGAAGGCGCCCGCGATGCGTTGCAGAAGGCCTACCAGGAACGCGGCTATCAATCGGTATTTGTCGAGCTGCCCGAGCAGGCCGTGGCCGATGGCATCGTCTATCTGCAAGTCAGCGAAACCAAGGTCGGCCGGGTGCGCGTGGTCGGCGCCAAACACTATTCGCCGCTGGACATTCGCGACAACGTCCCGGCGCTGAAGGAAGGCGAGGTGCCGGACTTTGCCAAGGTCCAGGGCGAACTCGCGCAGCTCAACAAGACCCCCGGTCGCCAGGTCATGCCGCTGGTGCGCGAAGGTCAGCGCCCCGGAACCATGGATGTCGATTTGCAGGTCGAAGACCAGAACCCGTGGACGGCCAGCGTCGGCCTCAATAACGATTACAGCGCCGACACCGAAAAGCTGCGCAGCGTCACCAGTCTCGGTTACAACAACCTCTGGCAGCTCGGCCACAGCGTCAACCTGACGTTCTTCACCGCGCCGCAGGAAACCGACAACGCCAAGGTCTGGTCCGGGTCCTACACCGCGCCGCTGAGCGAGCGCTGGAGCGTGCAATTCTCCGGTTACCAGTCCGACAGCAACGTCGCCACCATCGGCGGCAGCAACGTGCTCGGCAAGGGTCACAGCTATGGCGTCGCGGCGATCTATACACTGCCCTCGAGCGGCAACTGGTCGAACTCACTGTCGGCCGGCATCGACTTCAAGGACTTCGACGAGCGCCTGAGCCTGTCCGGCGAAAGCGACAAGGTACCGCTCAAATACGCGCCGTTCACCTTCGCCTACAACGGCTTTCGCTACAGCGAAAAGAGCCAGCTCGGCCTCGGCCTGAGTCTGGTTGCCGCCACGCGCAGCGTGTTCGGCTACGGCAGCGACGACGAAGACTTCGACTACAAACGCTATCGCGCCAAACCGAGTTTCGCCGTGCTCAAGGGCGACACCAACTACACCTGGACCTTCGACAGCGACTGGCAGAGCGCAAGCAAAGCCGCATTCCAACTCGCCTCGGGGCCGCTGGTTTCCAACGAACAATTCTCCGCCGGTGGCGCCACCTCGGTGCGCGGCTATCTCGCGGCTGAACGTACCGCCGACGACGGCTATTTGCTCAGCCAGGAATTGCGCACACCGTCGCTGGCTAAATTTGCCGGCACGTGGATGCAGGACTGGCGCTTCTACGCCTTCGCCGAGGGTGCGCAACTTTACCTGCGCGATGAACTGCCGGATCAGGACGCCAATTACGCCCTGGCCAGCGTCGGCCTCGGCACCCGCGCCAGCCTGAGTAAATGGCTATCCGGCAGCCTCGACTGGGGCTACCCGCTACTCGAGGGGCCGAACACCTCAAAGCAGGAATCGCGCCTGCACTTCAACCTTCAAGCCACTTTCTAACGGAGCACGTCCATGCAACGCCTCTTCCTTTCGTTGTTGATCTGCCTGGGCTTCGTGCTCCCGGCCACGGCTCAGGCCTGGTGGCAGGACGACTGGCATTACCGCAAACAGATTGCCGTCGACACCACGCCCCAAGGCGCGGCGATCAATCAGGCCCTCGGCCGCACCGCGCTGCTGGTGCGCCTGCACACCGGCAACTTCACCTTCGACGGCGTGAAAGAGGACGGCTCCGATCTGCGCTTCGTCGCGGCGGATGACAAAACCGTGCTCAACCACCAGATCGAAAGTTTCGACGCGCTGATGGGCATGGCGCTGATCTGGGTCGATGTGCCGAATGTCGAGGGCGGTCAGCGTCAGGACATCTGGATGTACTACGGCAACCAGAAAGCCCCGGCTACCGGCAACGGCCAGTTGACCTTCGATCCGAATTACACCGCGCTGTATCACTTCGACGGCGCCACCGGCACCCCGGCGAAAGACACCACGGCGTACGGCAACACCGCGCAAAGCGCGACCGGCACAGCGATCGATGGCGTCGTCGGGCGCGCCTTGCAGTTCAGCGGTCAGCCGTTGTTGCTGCCAGCCAGTCCGTCACTGCAACACAACGCCGGCAGCGCGTTCACCTTCAGTGCCTGGCTGCGTCTGGATCAGGCGAGTGGCGAGCAAGTGATACTGGCGCGTCGCGAAGGCACGCAAAGTCTGCTGATCGGCGTCAGCCAAGGTCTGCCATTCGTGGAAATCGACGGCCAGCGCGCCGCTGCGACACAGGCACTGACTCCGGCGCAATGGCAACACGTTGCGCTGACCGCCGAGGGCTCGAAAGTCACCCTGTACATCAACGGTCGCGAAAGTGCTGCGTTGGCCCAGGCGATGCCGGCGTTCAACTCGGTCATGGCCATCGGCGCCGATCTGCAGGAAGGTGCGTTCCAGCCATTCGCTGGCGCTATTGATGAGCTGCGCCTGTCGAAAGTCGCCCGTCCGGCCGCGCTGCTGCTGGCCGATGCCACCTCGCAAGGCGCCGAGTCGAAACTGGTGGCTTACGGCGTCGATGAGGAACAATCCGGCTTTGGCTTCGGTAGCCTCGGCTTCCTGCTCAACGCGGTGCCAGTCGACGCTTGGGTGATCATCGCCTTGCTGGTGCTGATGATGTTCCAGTCGTGGATCATCATGTTGCGCAAGAACCGCAGCCTCAGTCGCGTCACCGCTGCCAACGAAGACTTTCGCGTGCAATTCGCCAAGGTCGGCACGCGTCTGGAAATGTTCGCCGACGATGCGCAACTGGCTCAGCGTCTGCAGCATTCGTCGCTGTGGCGCCTGTACCTGGTGGCGGTCAAAGAGATCCGTACCCGTCGCGAGCAGGGCGCCGATACCTCCTCGGTTTCAGCGGCAACCATCGAAGCCATCCGCTGCTCGATGGACGGCGTGCGCACCTGCGAGAACCAGCAGCTGAGTTCGAAACTTTCGACCCTGTCCAACGCCATCGCCGGCGGTCCGTATATCGGCCTGCTCGGTACGGTGCTGGGGATCATGGTGGTGTTCCTCGGCACGGCGATGGCCGGCGACGTCAACATCAACGCCATCGCTCCCGGTATGGCCGCCGCGCTGTTGGCCACGGCGATGGGCCTGTTCGTCGCGATCCCCGCGCTGTTTGGCTACAACCGCCTGATCACCCGCAACAAGGAAGTCAGCGCCGACATGCGCGTATTCGTCGACGAGTTCATCACCCGGCTGGCGGAAATGCACGGCGAGAGCCAGTTCAGTGAGGCGTCGCACCAGCGCGGCCATCACGCCAACCACTCCGTACCGGCCTGAGGAGCATTGACATGGCGTCCGTAAATGCCTCCCACGACGATGATGACGATGCCGCCGTCGACAGCATCAACATTACCCCACTGGTCGATGTGCTGATGGTGGTGCTGGTGATGTTCATCCTCACCGCCACCGCGCAGGTCTCCGGGATCCAGATCAACCTGCCCAAGGCCAGCGCGTCGGTGTCGCTGTCGGAAGCCAAGACCAAGGCGATCTCGGTCAACGACGGCGGCCAGGTGTTCCTCGATGCCTATCCGGTCACTTTGGCCGAGTTGGAAGAGCGCCTGCGCATCGAGAAAGCGCAGAGCCCGGATTTTCCGGTGATCGTGCGTGGCGATGCGACGGTGCAGTACCAGAAAGTCATCGAAGTGCTGGATCTGCTGCGCCGGCTCGAACTGTCCCAGGTCGGTCTCGTTACCGGCAAACCGAGTCAGGGCTGAGTCATGACCGCACAACTCCCGATCGAACCGCCGCCCGTGAAAAAGTCGCCGTTACGCTATGTGAAGTGGGGCGCCGGATTGCTGGTCGCCGCGCTCGCCGCGTGGTTCCTCTGGCAGTGGGCCAACGACATGGCCGGCGTGCGTCGCGAAGCGCCGAAGGTGCCGACGATCATTCCGTTGCCGCCACCGCCACCACCGCCGCCGGAAAAACCGCCAGAGCCGGAAACGCCGGTGGAAGAAAAAGTCGTCCAGCCCGAGCCAACGCCGGAGCCGGAGGAGGTCAAGCCTGAAGAAGAGGCGCCGCCATCGCCGGCGGACGATCTGGCCAATCCGATGCAAATGGACGGCGACGCGCAGGCCGGCAGCGACGCTTTCAACATCGGCGCGGGCAAGGGCGGCGGCATGGCCGGTGCTGGCGGCGGGCGTTTGGGCACGGGCACGTACAGCCAGTTTCTCGCGTTCACCTTCCAGCGTTTGCTGCGCGAGAACCCCGAGCTGCGCAACCTCGCGTTCTCGCTACAGGCCGATGTCTGGCTGAGCAGCGTCGGCGAGATCACCCGTGTCGAGCTGATCAAGTCCAGCGGCAACCCGCAAATCGATACCCAGGTGCTGGCCGCTTTACGCGGTGCGCCAGCCCTCAGCGAACGGCCTCCGGCCTCCATCACTTTGCCCGTGCGCCTGTCCCTGCAAGGGCGGCGTCCGGGTTAATTCACTTATTCAAGCTTCGGCAAAAGGAGTTGTGTGCAGATGATTTCCAACGTGAATCGATTGTCCCTGGCGGTCGGCATGGTCGTCGCGACCCTGGTCGGTCAGGCCGTGGCAGCGCCTGCGCCGTCGGAGAACGCCACGATCAATCTGATCCGCTTGCTGGTCGAGCAGGGCATTCTGAAACAGGACAAGGCTGACGCGCTGATCGCCCAGGCGCAGAACGAAGCGGCGCAGGCGAAGCAGGCGGCGGCTTCTACCGCAGTTGCGGCCGGGCCGGTCGCCGCGCCGGGGGATGTGCGCGTGCAGTACGTGCCGGCAGCAGTGCGCGACCAGATCCGCGATCAGGTCAAAGCCGAGGTCATGGCCACCGCCAAACAGGAAAACTGGGCCGCGCCGAATACCTTCCCGGACTGGGCCTCGCGCATCAGTTTCGACGGCGACATTCGCCTGCGTGACGAATCGCGGTACTACTCGGGCAACAACAGCAACGAAATCGTCGACTTCGCCAAGCTCAACAACAATGGCCCGTACGACGTAAATCCCAACAGCAGCACCAGTCTGCCGCCGTTGCTCAACACCCGCGAAGACCGCGAAAACCTCTTTCGCCTGCGTGCACGCCTGGGCATGAAAGCAGTGATTTCGGAGGAATGGACCGCCGGCATTCGCATCGGCACCGGTTCGGACAACAACCCGGTATCGACCACGCAGAACCTCGGCGGCGGCTTCGCCAAGAAGGACATCTGGCTCGATCAGGGCTACCTGACCTGGAAGCCAATGGACGAATTGACCCTGACCGGCGGGCGCTTCGCCAATCCGTTCATGTCCACCGACATGCTCTATTCCAACGACCTGAATTTCGACGGTGTGGCGGCGATTTTCGATCACAAGCTCAACCGCGATTGGGGCGTGTTCGGCACCGTCGGCGCGTTCCCGGTGGACTACACCAACGACACTTCCAGCAGCAACGGTTTCGATAAGGAAGAGAGCGACAACAAATGGCTGTACGGCGCGCAGCTCGGCGCGAAATGGGCGATCAACAGCAACAACCGCCTCAAAGGTGCGCTGGCCTATTACCGCTTCGACGACATACAGGGCCAGCGCTCCAGCCCCTGTGAACCGTGGGCCGGCTCGCCAGGCTGCGACAGCGACGGCACCCGCGCGGCGTTCATGCAGAAGGGCAACAGCGTGTTCCTGCTGCGCGACATCACGCCGAACCCGCTCAACCCGAGCGCCACGCCGCAGCCGCAATTCGTCGGTCTCGCCTCCGAGTTCAACCTGCTCGATCTCAACGTGGTCTGGGATGCCGACCTGCCGCAGGACTTCAAACTGCGCAGCCAAGGCAACTACATCCACAACCTCAGCTACGACGAAGGCGACATGCGCAAGCGTTCCGCCGGGCAGATCGTCAACAACCTCGACAGCAACGGCGAGATCGAAAGCGGCGCCAATGCATGGATGGTGCAGTTCACCCTCGGCAATGCGCTGGACCTCAAGCGCAAGGGCGACTGGAACCTGTTCGCCGGCTACAAGTACATCCAGCCGGACGCCTTGCCCGACGGCTTCAACGACTCGTCGTTCCACCTAGGCGGCACCAACGCCAAGGGCTATTTCATGGGCGGCAACTACGGCCTGGCGAAGAACGTTTCTGCCACCGGCCGCTGGATGAGCACCGAAGCGGTGTACGGCGCGCCGTTCGACATCGACGTCTTGCAGCTTGAGATCAACACGCGCTTCTAAGGCGCCGGGAGAGCTTTATGAACACGCGTTTTCTCGCGCTGGGCCTGGGTTTGTTGATTGCCACCGGGGCGAACGGCGAAGGCATGGAAGAACGCTTGCGCACGCAATTGCGCAGCACCACCCAGCAATTGCAGGCCCTGCAAAGCCAACAGGCCCAGGCCAGCGCCGCGCAACTGGCAGCGCAGAACGAAGCCAAGGCAGCGCAGGCGCAGATCAAGCAGCTGACCGCCGAACTGGCCAAAGCCAAAGGCCTCGCCGAGCAGCTCGCCGGGCAGCAACAGAGCCTGCACAGCCAGGCTCAGGCGCAAGTGGCGGCCAGTGCCGAGCAGACTGGCAAGTTCAAGAAAGCCTACGACGAGTTGCTCGTCCTCGCCCGTGGCAAAGAAGCCGAACGCTCAAAGCTGCAAGCGCAACTGGCGGAACGTGACACACAAGTGCAGCAATGTTCAGCCAAGAATCAGCAAATGTACGGCGTCGCCAAACAGATCCTCACGGCCTACGAAAACATCGACGTCGCCGAAGTGATGAAGATTCGCCAGCCCTTTGCCGGCAGCGCCCGGGTCAAGTTCGATGAACTGGCCCAGGGCTTTGGCGACGAGCTGTACAAGACCCAATTCGACGCGCCGCAAGCCGCGATCGCTCACTGATAACAAGGAAGAAAGCCATGACTCAATTGATCACCCACGTTTCCCCGCAATCGCTGACCGACGTCCTGCAAGCCGCCGGTTACCGCGTCAACCAGAGCGAACAGAACGGCATCGTCCAGTTGCTCAGTGCCAGTCAGGGCATCGGCTACGCCGTGCGGTTCGGTAACCCGGCGCTTGAGCAGGGCGGGTTCGTTGATTTCACTTTCAGCTGTGCGCTGCGCGTGCAGGGTGAGTTGCCTGAGGGAGTCGCAGAGCAGTGGAATGCTACTCGACGTTTTGCACGGTTGTCGTTGCAGGGTGAGTTTCTGGTCATGGAGATGGACGTGGTCGTGGCTGCTGGCGTGAGCAACGAGCACCTGCGCGGCAATTTGGAATTGTGGGATCGCCTGTTGCAGGAATTCATCGTTTACCTGCGCGACTTCAGCCAGACCGCTGCTGTGCAAACCGCCAAATCCGCTATCGCCGAACAAGAGGAAGTCGCGCTGTGAAAAAGCCTGCCATGGTGATCGGCGCCGGAGCGCTGGCGTTGTTGGTGGGGGCCGTGGCATTGGTGCTGCGGCCGGGCAGTGATCCGGTTGCCGCTCAGCAGCCGTCGCCGGTGATGGCGGTTGCAGCCGGGCCAGCGGTCGCACGGTTGGGCAATCAGCAGGTTTCGCCAGAGGAATTGCAGGCGCTGCTGGCCACTGTCCCGGCGCAAACCCGCGAGCAATTGCGCGGCAACCGTGAGGCGCTGGAGCGCTGGATTCGTACGCGGCTGGCGGAAAAAGCCGTGCTGGAACAAGCCGATGCGCAGGGCTGGGCGCAGCGCCCCGACGTCGCCCGGCAGACTCGCGCGGCGACTGAGCAGATCGTGTTTCGTGATTATCTGCGCTCGGTGAGTCAGGTGCCGGCGGAGTATCCGAGCGCGGCCGAGTTGCAGCAGGCGTATGACGCGGGGAAGGCCAACTGGCAGACGCCGCCGATGTACCGGGTCAGTCAGATTTTCCTTGGCGTCAGTGACGCAGCGAATGTGGAAACGGTGCGCAAACAAGCCGCTGAATTGAGCAAGAAGGCGCAGACAGCACCGGGCGATTTTGCGGCGCTCGCTACGCAATATTCGCAGGATCGAGTGACGGCAGAGCGGGGCGGTGATACCGGCCTGCAACCGTTGCAACAGCTGGTGCCGGAAGTGCGTGGCGCTGTGGCGCGGCTTAAGGTGGGCGCCGTGTCTGATCCGGTGCAAAGTGCCGCCGGCTTCCACGTGATCAAGCTCACAGAACAACAACCGGCCCGCACCGCGACGCTGGAGGAACTGCGCGACCAACTGACCCAGGCCCTGCGTGCACAACGCCAGGAACAGATCGCCCAGGCTTATCTGGACGGCATGCTCAATACCGCCACCCTGAGCATCGATGGCGCTGAACTGAACAAAATTATAGGTAACTGACACACAGTGTTTCTGTAGGAGCTGTCGAGTGAAACGAGGCTGCGATCTGTTGATTTTGCTTTTAAAGATCAAAAGATCGCAGCGTGCCGCAGCTCCTACAAAGATTTGCGTAACGACACCACATTAGATCGACAGGGAGTCATCAATGTCATTCACCGAACCCGCAGGACGCCCGGGCGCCGTTGATTACCAATCGCCCCAAACCAGCCCCGAACCCTGGCTCAACCAGGCCACGACCATCGACAGCGAAGTGGCCCAATATTTCCTCGTCAGCGCCCGCTGCGGCTGCTTCATGCAAGCCGCGCGCAGCCTGAATGTGCGCTCGACGCTGCTGCGCAAACAACTCGCGCAACTCGAACAGCAACTGCAACACAGCCTGTTCAGCTTCCAGGGCAGCGCCCTAACGCTCACCCGCGAAGGCCAACTGTTGCAGGCCCGACTCAGCACCCTGGCCCACCAACGCAAACTCCCGGTTATCGAACAACCGCTGATCCGCCTCGCCATCGCCGAATCCATCCTCCACGACATCCTCGGCCGCGACCTCATCGCATTGCTGCGGCGCAACGCCAGCCTGCGCCTGGAAATTATTGCTCTGGATAGCGAACTGGCCTTGCGTGCGGTCAGCGCCGACATCGTCCTTTGGCTCGCCTCCGGCGAAGCTCCAAACCTTGGTCCCACCTTCGCCACCAGCGCACCGCAACAGCTAGCGCGGATCGAGTATCTGCCGCACATCGCCAAACGCTATTCACGGGTGACTGCACGCCCGGAAACACCGGATGATCTGGCGGATTTCATGCTGGTGCAGTGGCAGCATGATCGGCAGGTTGAGAGCTTTCGGCCTTGGAATGAGTTGGTCGAGCAGCGCTTGGCTGGCGTAGTGCAAATGCAATCTTATGAATTGATGCTGGAGATGATCCGGTGCAGCGCTTGCATCGGATTGCTGCCGGCATACATGAGCCGCTTCGACCGAGGCTTCATCGCACTGCCCGGATTATTCGCCGAGGCGATGCAGCTCCATGCTTGGCTCGCCGTCAACACCGACTCGCAAAACTCCCCCGAAATCCAGGCCCTCACCGACCTCATCCAGCAAACCTTCAACGAACGCCACGAATGGTTCCAGCCTTGACCCGCCCCTCCTGTAGGAGTGAGCCTGCTCGCGATCACGCCAGCACAGACACCGCACCCGTAACTGAATAAACCGCTCCCACAGGAATCTTCATTGCTTACGCGTTGATCGTTCCCACGCTCCGCGTGGGAATGCAGCCCGGGACGCTCTGCGTCCCCCCAGAGCTGGAACGCGGAGCGTCCCTTGAGGCATTCCCACGCAGAGCGTGGGAACGATCATCAAAACCCTTCAACGAACGCCACGAATGGTTCCAGTCTTGACGCGCTCCCATGTAAGAGTGAGCCTGCTCGCGAAAGCAATCCGCCAGTCGACACTTCAGTGACTGACCCACCGCATTCGCGAGCAGGCTCGCTCCCACAGGAATCTTCATGGCTTACGCGTTGATCGTCCCCACGCTCCGCGTGGGAATGCAGCCCGGGACGCTCTGCGTCCCCCCAGAGCTGGAACGCGGAGCGTCCCTTGAGGCATTCCCACGCAGAGCGTGGGAACGATCATCAAAGGCCCGCTACTGCGGCAACTCCAGATTATCCAGCACCCGATTCACCGCCAGTTCCCCGAGCATGATCAGTTGC
>NZ_RCOD01000077.1:30067-38130 GCF_004307505.1 Pseudomonas sp. Sample_11 | reverse complement strand
GCGCCGGCACCGACACGATCAGCACCATCGGCAGCCACCGCGCCGGCACCGACACGATCAGCGCCATCGGCAGCCACCGCGCCCGCGCCGACACGATCAGCGCCATCGGCAGCCACTGCGCCCGCGCCGACACGATCAGCACCATCGGCAGCCACCGCGCCGGCGCCGACACGATCAGCGCCATCGGCAGCCACCGCTCCGGCGCCAACATGATCAGCCCCATCCGAAGCCAACGCCTGCGGTTGCGCTGCCCACACACTCGGCACTGCGACGCTGGCAGCTACCGCAAGAAGCACGCCTGACAACAACTTGTATTTCATGGTTTTCTCCACGACCCAGCAGCCAGAAAGCGATGAGATGTCGTCCGTTGCGTATGCCCGGCGAAGTGACTCATTGGCTTGGGTTTTACCTGGTTGGCGAAAGGCACGGGCACACCGAGCGGCGTGCGGGTGTCGAGATAATCCTGATCGAGCCGATTGAGTATAGGATCGGCCTCGGGAACTGCCACGGCGGGGAGATCGACGGACAAAAAAAGACGAAGCCCGCATTGCGCGGGCTTCTTCGTGCGGAGCTGTTTACATTCTTGCCAGCGCCTGAGCCAGGTCGGCGTGCAAGTCTTCAACGTCCTCAACCCCAACTGACAACCGCACTGATCAGAGCCTTCAGCCACGACGTAGTTGAGCAATTCGCCAATCAACCACAGGCGTTCGACTCACTGGCTCGGCTCAAGCTAATTGGTGAGTGCAGGTCGAAGGCCGGAAAAGTTTGGGATTGAAGCCCGAAAGGGTGAAACGGGCCGGCTGTTTGGCCTGGCTCAACGCGCACCGCGAAAGTCCGGCCCGCAGGGAACGTCAGATGGCAGGATCGGCAGTAAGCCATCACTGATCGCATGCGACCATTGCAACGATGGCCTCAGCGACTTGAAGCACGAAGCTTGACACCTGTTTCCGGTCCCGCTGGCCGCTGAGATTAAACGCCTTCAATCGGGTGAGTGACCTTCCATTTTTCGGCAAAAGCTTTGCCTTGCTCGATTTGTTCGGGTGTCATTTTTTTAGAATATTTTTCTAATCTTTCCCGATCATACTCTTTATCAGACTCATCATTATCTAAGCCTGCTAAAAGCAACGTGAGGCCATAAGCCTTCACCATATCAAATGGAAAGCCATAGTAATTTGGATTACTTGCATACTCTCGAGCAAGCAAAACGATACCATTGCTGTCACCCACCTTCGCAGATTCCTCTAGCCAATATCGGGAAATTGATAGATCTCCGTTATATTCATAAATAGAGGCTGCATAGGCAATCATTGCTTTTGGATAGCCATTTTCAGCCGCTCGCTTATACCACTTGTTGATTTCCTTGCGGCGCTGCCCAAACCACCAAAAAAATCCATCACCAGCTGAATAACTCTCGGCAAGCTGATATTGTGCGAATGGGTACCCTCCCTCTGCTGATTTAATCAGCATATTAAAGTCAGAATTGCCTACGTATAACAAGTAGGCAGCTTCCATGTCACCGGAAGCAATTTTTTCTCGCGCAATCTTCTCAAATTCTGATTTCCACTCGCGCTGAGTTTTATCTCCCTTCGGGCAGTTCTCAACGATGGTGCATAATTTATCTCCATCATCAAGAGCCAGACGTAGTAGGGAGTTAAAATTTCCTTGATTAGCAGAATGTACTAGCCATTCGCGCGTATCTTCCACCCTGTGGTTTTTTGCATAACGAAGCTCATCCTGTAGATGAAACCACTCTCCTACAACATCCGACTTGGCTACCCAATCATTTAGTTCGCCTAGTTGTTGCAAATCATTTGAGGCAAATTTCTCCATTAAAGTTTTTCTGTACTCTCGATCCCATTCACCTCGGCTTTTTTCCCCTTCGGGACAAAATGCAGCAATAACACACAGCTTGACGTTGTGAGACAACTGATATAGGGAGAATAAATTGCCTTGATTAGCAGAAGCCACGAACCACTTTACAGATTCTTTCGAGTCTAGCGCTTTATTAAGTTCCAGTTGGCGAAGTTGTTGCGCCAGATAAAATTGTGCTTCTGCATCGCCAGCCTCAGCGGCAATGCGCAATTCACGCTCTGCATTTTTTTCTTGTTTATATAGTGAAATGCCGCGTTCCTTGGCTGCCTGCTGCTCCTGTGAAAGCAGTGCCGATGCGGTGACTGAGTTAAATAAAAAAAGTAAACTTAAAATCGATTTGATTAGATTTTTATAATGATTCATTTTCTTCCCTGTGTAATTAACAAGCGAGCGCCGTATTCCATATG
This sequence comes from Pseudomonas sp. Sample_11, assembly GCF_004307505.1. Classification (NCBI taxonomy): domain Bacteria; kingdom Pseudomonadati; phylum Pseudomonadota; class Gammaproteobacteria; order Pseudomonadales; family Pseudomonadaceae; genus Pseudomonas; species Pseudomonas sp. Sample_11. The sequence continues at coordinate 35,851 of NZ_RCOD01000077.1, read as the reverse complement.
CTGTTTGACACCAAGATGCGAAATGAGGTGGGCGAATGTTACGACACTTGTGTTGTCGAGTTTGCGCAGCAGCACGGAGCTCTTCATTCGGCAGACTTGATGCCATTTTCAAAAAGACTTGTATGACAATAAAAACGAGAGATCGAAAGGCCACAGGTGGTTTTCCCCGTGTGGCGAGGGGATTTATCCCCGTTGGGCTGCGATGCAGCCCCCTTCAAAGAGTCACATCTTAGCCAAAGCCTGTGCCAAGTCTTCCCGCAGATCCTCAACATCCTCAACTCCCACCGACAACCGCACCAGCCCATCGCCAATACCAAGCTTGGCGCGCGTCTCCGGTGGAATGGTCGCATGCGTCATGATCGCCGGATGTTCGATCAGGCTCTCCACGCCACCCAGACTTTCCGCCAACGCAAAGATCTTCACGTTCTCCAAAAACCGCCGCGCACCGGCCAGGTCGCTGTTCAGGTCAACAGAAATCATCCCGCCAAAACCACGCATCTGCCGCTTGGCCAGTTCGTGCTGCGGGTGCGACTCAAGGCCTGGATAGTAGACGCGCTTGACCTGCGGCTGCTGCTCGAGCCACTGCGCCAGGTCCAGGGCGTTGCTGCAATGGCGCTCCATGCGCAGCGCCAGGGTTTTCACCCCGCGCAGGGTGAGGAACGCATCGAACGGCCCGGAAATCGCGCCGACGGCGTTTTGCAGGAAGCCGAGTTTTTCCGCCAGTTCGGCGTTCTGCCCGACCACGGCAATGCCGCCGATCACGTCGGAGTGGCCGTTGAGGTATTTGGTGGTCGAGTGCAGGACGATGTCGAAACCCAACTCCAGTGGGCGCTGGATGTAGGGGCTGGCGAAGGTGTTGTCGGCCACGCAGATGATCCCGCGCGCGCGGCAGATGCGCGCGATGGCGGCCAGATCCGACAAGCTCAGCAGCGGGTTGGTCGGGGTTTCGACCATGACCATGCGCGTGTCGTCCTGCAGCGAGGCTTCGAACGCCGACAGATCGGTCAGGTCGACGAAGCTGAAATGGTGCCCGGCGCTGCGCTGGCGGACCTTGTCGAACAGGCGGAATGTGCCGCCGTACAAGTCATTGCCGGAGACGATGTGTGAGCCGGCGTCGAGCAGTTCCAGCACCGTGGAAATCGCCGCCAGCCCTGAGGCGAAGGCAAAGGCGCGGGTGCCGCCTTCCAGATCCGCGACGCAGCGCTCCAGAGCAAAACGCGTCGGGTTGTGCGAGCGGCCGTAGTCGAACCCCTTGTGCACGCCGGGGCTGTCTTGCAGGTAGGTGGAGTTGGCGTAGATCGGCGGCATCAGCGCGCCGGTGGTCGGGTCCGGCTCTTGCCCGGCGTGGATCACCCGGGTGGCGAAGCCTTGGGATTTATCGTCGTGCTGACTCATGCAAGGGATCTCCGTAATTGGTTGAGCATGTCGGTGCGGGTGATCAGGCCATGGAAGCCGGAGGCGTCGGCGATGATCGCGACGAGGCCACGGCTGAGCACCGATTCCAGCTCGGCCAGGCTCGCAGCCGGGGCGAGGGTTTGCAGTTTGTCGGTCATCACACTCGACACCGACTGGCTGAAACGTGCGGCATCTTCGTGGACGCCGAGGAGGATGTCGGACTCGTCGATCACGCCCACTAGTTGTTTGCCTTCGACCAGCACCGGCAGTTGCGAAACGTCCGCCAGACGCATGCGCTGGAAGGCCGTGAGCAGGGTGTCGTCCGGGCCGACGCTGATCACCCGGCCGTCCTCGAAACGCCGTGCAATCAAATCGCGCAGATCGCCGTAGCCCTTGCGCTGCAACAGGCCCTGATCGGTCATCCACTGGTCGTTGTAGACCTTCGACAGGTAGCGCGTGCCGGTGTCGCAGACAAAGCTGACCACGCGTTTCGGCTCGGTCTGCTCGCGGCAATAACGCAGCGCGGCAGCGAACAGGGTGCCGGTCGATGAGCCGCCGAGAATGCCCTCGGCCTTGAGCAACTGGCGGGCATGATCGAAGCTTTCTGCATCGCTGATCGAATAGGCGTGGCGCACGCTGGACAGGTCGGTGATCGACGGAATGAAGTCTTCGCCGATACCCTCGACCGCCCACGAACCGGGCGTCGGCAAGGTGCCGTCGCGGCTGTATTGCGCCATCACCGAGCCGACCGGATCGGCGAGGACCATTTCCAGATTCGGCTGCACGCGCTTGAAGAAGCGACTCAATCCGGTCAACGTGCCGGCCGATCCGACGCCGACGACAATGGCATCCAGATCATGTTCGGTCTGCGCCCAGATTTCCGGTGCGGTGCTGCATTCATGGGCCAGCGGGTTGGCGGGATTGTTGAATTGGTCGGCGAAAAACGCGCCGGGAATGTCCTTGGCCAAACGCGCGGCGACGTCCTGGTAATACTCGGGATGGCCCTTGCCGACGTCAGAACGAGTGATGTGCACTTCGGCGCCCATGGCCTTCAAGTGCAGGACTTTCTCGGTGGACATCTTGTCCGGCACCACCAGCACCACACGATAGCCTTTGGCCCGGCCGACCAGCGCCAGACCCAGACCGGTATTGCCGGCAGTGGCCTCGACAATCGTCCCGCCCGGTTGCAGGCGACCGTCACGTTCGGCAGCGTCGATCATCGCCAGACCGATACGGTCCTTGATCGAGCCGCCGGGGTTCTGCGATTCAAGTTTGAGAAACAGCGTGCACGGTCCGGTATCGAAGCGGGTGACCTGCACCAGCGGAGTATTGCCTATCAGCCCAAGCACGGCAGGGCGTGATTCCTTCGACATTTCTTCACCTCTTTATGGTGTTGATCGCGTTCCAATCGCGGGGAAAAGACTCGCGTGCAACTTAGGCGCAGACATCCTCTCTCGCAACCTCTAATCCTTGGAAAATCCAGCCATTTGGATCTAAAGATAGAACGAAAACTGGCATGTTGCCCTGAGGTTTCTGATCGTTCCCACGCTCCGCGTGGGACTGCAGCCGGGGACGCTCTGCGTCCCTACGGTCTGAAGATCGCAGCCTTCGGCAGCTCCTACAGGGGCTTTTGTGCATGAGTAGAACTTGTGATGATCTAGAATTTATTGAGTTTGTTTCATCAGGTCCGGTTCCCGACAATACCCGCCATCGAATAAGCATCTGGAGTTGTTTGTCATGGCACTGGCCCATTCCCTTGGATTTCCGCGCATCGGTCGCGACCGCGAACTGAAGAAAGCGCAAGAGGCGTTCTGGAAAGGAGAACTGAACGAGGCGGGCCTGCGTGACGTCGGGCGTGAGCTGCGCAAGGTCCATTGGAACTTGCAGAAAAACGCCGGCATCGACTTGCTGCCGGTTGGCGATTTCGCTTGGTACGACCAGGTGCTTACCCACTCGCTGATGTTCGGCGTGATCCCCGAGCGCTTCCGCCCGCATGACGGCAAAGCTACGCTGCAAACCTTGTTCAGCATGGCCCGAGGCGTCAGCAATGCTTGCTGCGGCGAAGGCCACGCTCAGGAAATGACCAAATGGTTCGACACCAACTATCACTACCTCGTACCGGAATTCAGTGTCGACCAGCACTTCCAGTTGGGTTGGGAGCAGCTGTTTGAAGAAACCGAAGAGGCCCGTGCGCTGGGGCACAACGTCAAACCGGTGATCATCGGTCCGCTGACCTATCTGTGGCTGGGTAAAACCAAAGGCGCCGACTTCGACAAGCTCGATTTGCTTGACCGCCTGCTGCCGCTGTACGGCCAGATCTTCGCGCGGCTGGCGGCATTGGGTGTGGAGTGGGTGCAGATCGATGAGCCGATTCTGGTGCTCGATTTGCCGCAGGACTGGAAGAATGCCTTCGAGCGCGCCTACAACCAGATCCAGCGCGATCCGCTGAAAAAACTGCTCGCCACGTACTTCGGTGGTCTGGAAGAAAACCTCGGTCTGGCGGCGAACCTGCCGGTCGATGGCCTGCACATCGATCTGGTGCGCGCGCCGGATCAGTACCCGACCATTCTGGATCGTCTGCCGGCTTATAAGGTGCTGTCGTTGGGTGTGGTCAACGGTCGGAACGTCTGGCGCTGCGATCTGCAAAACGCGCTGGCGACGCTGCGTCATGCCCATGAGCGTCTGGGTGATCGCTTGTGGGTGGCGCCGTCCTGTTCATTGCTGCACAGCCCGGTTGATCTGGGCCGGGAAGACCAGCTCGATGCCGAACTGAAAAGCTGGCTGGCGTTTGCCGTGCAGAAGTGCGAAGAGGTCGCCGTGCTCGCCCAAGCGGTCAGCGAGCCGGAAGCGCCACAGGTACTGCGCGCCCTGGCGCAAAGTCGTTCGGTACAAACCAGCCGCGCCGCCTCGCCGCGCATTCACAAACCTGAGGTGCAAACGCGGGTCGCGGCGATCACTGCCAAGGATGCGCAACGCCAATCGCCGTTTGCTCAGCGTATTGCCAAACAGCGCGGCAAGCTCGACCTGCCGTTATTTCCGACCACCACCATTGGTTCATTTCCGCAGACGGCGGCGATCCGTCTGGCGCGTCAGGCTTACAAGCAAGGCAAGCTCAGCGCGGCCGATTACACCGATGCGATGCACACGGAGATTCGCCACGCGGTGGAAATTCAAGAGCGCCTCGGCCTGGATGTGCTGGTGCACGGTGAGGCCGAGCGCAACGACATGGTCGAATACTTCGCCGAACAGCTCGACGGCTATGCCTTCACCCGCTTTGGCTGGGTGCAGAGCTACGGTTCGCGCTGCGTCAAGCCAGCGGTGATCTTCGGTGACCTGAGCCGCCCGCAAGCGATGACGGTCGAGTGGATCTGCTACGCCCAGGGCCTCACCGACAAGGTCATGAAAGGCATGCTGACCGGCCCGGTGACCATGCTGATGTGGTCCTTCGCCCGCGAAGACGTCAGCCGCGAGGTGCAGGCTCGACAGCTGGCGCTGGCCATTCGTGACGAAGTGAATGATCTGGAAGCGGCAGGAATCAAAATCGTCCAGATCGACGAAGCGGCGTTCCGTGAAGGCTTGCCGTTACGCCGGGCGCAGTGGCCGGCGTATCTGCACTGGGCGAGCGAAGCGTTCCGCCTGTGCGCCTCCGGCGTGCGCGACGAAACGCAAATTCACACGCACATGTGCTACAGCGAATTCAACGATGTGATCGAGTCGATCGCGGCGATGGATGCCGATGTCATCACTATCGAAACCTCACGGTCGGACATGGAACTGCTCGAAGCGTTTGAAGCGTTCGCCTACCCGAACGACATCGGCCCGGGCGTCTACGATATTCACTCGCCACGGATTCCCGATGTCTCGGAAATGATTGGCTTGCTGCGCAAGGCGGCGCAGCGTATTCCGGTTGAGCGGCTATGGGTCAATCCGGATTGCGGGCTGAAAACCCGAGGCTGGCCAGAGACCGAAGCGGCGCTGGTGCACATGGTCAGCGCCGCACGGCAACTGCGCAAAGAGTGGGCCTGACCCTTTACCGCCCTGGAATACATAACCCTGTGGGAGCGAACCTGCTCGCGAAAGCGGTGTGTCAGTCGACACCATGTTGGATGACCTGACGCCTTCGCGAGCAGGCTCGCTCACACAGAATTCGCGTTCCCCCTGTCATTCACGGCAACACACAAATCCTTTGTGGGAGCGAGCTTGCTCGCGAAAGCGGTGTGTCAGTCGACACCATGTTGGATGACCTGACGCCTTCGCGAGCAGGCTCGCTCACACAGAATTCGCGTTCCCCCTGTCATTCACGGCAACACACAAATCCTTTGTGGGAGCGAGCTTGCTCGCGAAAGCGGTGTGTCAGTCGACACCATGTTGGATGACCTGACGCCTTCG
>NZ_RCOD01000077.1:0-30057 GCF_004307505.1 Pseudomonas sp. Sample_11 | reverse complement strand
TGCTCGCGAAAGCGGTGTGTCAGTCGACACCATGTTGGATGACCTGACGCCTTCGCGAGCAGGCTCGCTCACACAGAATTCGCGTTCCCCCTGTCATTCACGGCAACACACAAAACCCTTGTGGGAGCGAGCCTGCTCGCGAAAGCGGTGTGTCAGTCGACACCATGTTGGATGACCTGACGCCTTCGCGAGCAGGCTCGCTCACACAGAATTCGCGTTCCCCCTGTCATTCACGGCAACACACAAATCCTTTGTGGGAGCGAGCTTGCTCGCGAAAGCGGTCTGTCAGCTACACATGCTTCAAGCAAGGAAGCGCAATATCGGTGCACCATCGAACGGGTCCGTCAGATAGTGCGCCCTGACCCCGAAAGTCGTCTGTAACCGCTCCGGCGTCAGCACGTGCAGCGGCTCGCCAAGCGCGACCAGACGCCCGCGCTCCAGCACCGCCAGGCGATCGCACTTGAGCGCCTGATTGAGATCGTGCAGGGCGATCAACGTAGTCACCGGCAGTGCGCGCACCACTTGCAGAATGCTCAACTGATGCTGGATATCGAGGTGATTCGCCGGCTCGTCGAGCAGCAGGATCTGCGGGCGCTGCGCCAGAGCGCGGGCGATATGCACGCGTTGGCGTTCACCGCCGGAGAGGCTGCGCCAGAGGCGGTTGCGCAGGTGCACGGCGTCGACGTCGACCAGCGCTTGCTCGACGATGGCGTCATCGGCGGGCGACCACGGTTGCAGCGCCGATAACCACGGCGTCCGCCCCAGCGCCACCGCGTCGAACACGCGAATGCCATCGTCGGTATCGGCCTGCTGCTCAACCACCGCGAGCGTCTGCGCGATAGTGCGCCGCGACATCTTGCCCAGCGTCCGACCGTCGAGCTGCACATGGCCCACGCTCGGTTCACGCAGCCCGGCGAGCAGTTTCAGCAGAGTGGATTTACCCGAACCGTTCGGCCCGACAATGCCCAGGGTCTCGCCGCGCTGAACATCGAGGCTGACACCGTTGAGCAACTCGGCACCGCGCACTTTGAAGCCCACACCCGCACAACTCAGAACCGTGTTCATCGCGCCGATCTCCGGCCCACCAGAATCAGCGCGAACACCGGTGCGCCGACCAGCGCAGTGATCACGCCGACCGGGATCACCTGACCCTTGATCAGGGTGCGCGACAGCACATCGGCGGCAATCAGAAACACCGCACCGCCCAGCGCACTGGCGGGCAACAGACGCGCATGCCCCGTGCCGAGCAACAACCGCGCGGCATGGGGAATCACCAGACCGACAAAGCCGATCGAGCCGACAATCGACACCATCACCGCCGTCACCAGCGCGGCGCAGCCAATCAGCAGGATCTGCACTCGGCGCACGGCAATGCCGAGGGAGGCTGCCGAGTCCGCGCCAAAGGTGAACGCATCCAAGGCTCGGCGATGCCACAGACAAACAACCAACCCCAACACCGCCACCGGCACCGCCAGCCACACCGACGGCCAGCGCACGCCGCCGAGATTGCCCAACAACCAGAACATGATCCCGCGCGCTTGTTCGGAGCTGGCCGAGCGGGTGATCAGAAAAGCGGTGAGGGCGTTGAACAGTTGCGAGCCGGCAATCCCGGCGAGAATGATCTGCCCGGTGCCGCTGGCCGAGCCGCTGACCCGCGCCAACAGGATTACCAGCACGAACGCCGTCACCGCGCCGGCAAACGCACCGACCGACAATGAAATCGCCCCGGCGCCGACGCCAAGCAGGGCGACCATCACCGCGCCAGTCGAGGCGCCAGCAGAAATACCCAGCAGATAAGGATCGGCCAGCGGATTGCGCAGCAGCGACTGCAGGATTACGCCACAGGTCGCCAGACCGGCGCCGCAGGCCGCCGCGACCAGCGCGCGGGTCAGGCGATAGTTCCAGACGATGCCTTCGTCGATCGGGTCGAGCACATAACCGGCGCCCCACAGCTTGTTGGCCAGCACCTGCAACACCACGCTCGGCTCGATCGAAGTCTCGCCAATGGCCACGCCGCCGATCAGCGCGACCGACAGCGTCAACAGCACCAGCAGCAATCGGATCAGGCGTCTGCTCATTGCGACAGGTCGTAGCCGTTGATGGCGCTGGCCAGTTGTGCGAGGCCGTCGAAGGTGCGCAGGCTGGCCTGCATGGCCATGGCGTCAAGGATGATGATGCGGTTGTGCTTGACCGCGTCCATGTTGCGCGTCACCGGATCACTGCGCAGGAAGGCGAGTTTTTTCTGATAGTCGTCCGCCGGGAAACGTCGACGATCCATGCGCGCGATCACCAGAAACGTCGGGTTGGCCTTGGCGATGGTTTCCCAGCCGACGGTCGGCCATTCTTCATCCGACTCGACCACGTTGCGCACGCCGAGGGTGCTGAGCATGAAATCGGGAACGCCTTTGTGCCCGGCCACGAAAGGCTCGATGTCCATCTCGGCGCTGGAGAACCACACCAGGGCGCTGACGTCTCTACGCTGCTGCTTTTTCGCCGTGGCGATCGACTGCGCGAGGCTGGCTTTGAGCTGCTCATTGAGTTGCTCGCCACGCGCCTGCACATCGAAAATCGCTGCGAGCTGGCTCACGGCTTTGTAGATGCTGTCGATGCGAAACGGCGCCAGCCGCGTGCCGTCCGAACCGACGAGGTTGTCCTTGGCTTCGCAATCGGAGGGCAGCAGATAGGTCGGAATCTTCAGTTCATGAAACTGCTCGCGGGTGCCGACCGCGCCTTGCGGGCCGACCATCCATTCCAGCTCGACGGCGACCAGCTCCGGGCGTTTAGCGATCACCGCTTCGAAACTCGGCTCGTTGTCGGCGAGGCGCTCGATCCTGTCGTTCTGCGCTTTGTATGTGCCCAGCACGTCGTTGAACCACAGCGAAGTGCCAACGACTTTGTCGCCCAGACCCAAGGCATAGAGCATTTCCGTGCCGGCTTGGCCGATGGTCACCGTGCGCGCAGGCGCGTGCTGAAAGGTCAGGCTGCTGCCACAGTTTTCCACGGTCAGCGGATACGCAGTCGGCGCCGCTTGCGCCAGGGCGCAAAGGCTCAAAGCGGTGAGCAGGGTGGCAAGGCGGGGCAGCAGCATGGGGCAGTCTCCAGGAGAACCGTACGGGAGCGGGCGGGTACGGTTGGAAACACACCTCGGGCGCGGTCGTGGAAACTGCGCAAGGCCGGCATAGTGAAAACAAGCACGGCACGATGTCCTTCCCGGACACCCCGCCGGTTAGTCAGTCACTGTGCCGGCAGGTCTCCTGACTGATGCGTCATCGCCTGGCTCCGGCCTTCCCGGGATTCCCAGTGGCAGTCGAGGAGCAGGCTCGGCACCTACAGTTGCGGGGGCAGTTCCGATTGATGCTGTGCAAGCATTTCGGATTCCCTATTAATTCCGTGTGGAAACCGGCGCGGGCATGGTAGTCGATCAGGCCGCTGATGGGGAGCCGAATCTGCTTTGGTAGGAGCTGCCGGAGGCTGCGATCTTTTTAACGGGCAAGATCAAAAGATCGCAGCCTTCGGCAGCTCCTACAAGGGTGCGTGTTTGCGTGGCGGAGCGTTTGCAATCCGAGGGTAAGCTTGGCTAGTATACGATCCATATACATTTCGTATCGGATATAGACATGGGCATCGTAAAGATTTCAGAGGACATGCACGAGAATCTGCGCATCTCCAGCAACGCGCTCAGTCGCTCGATCAACGCGCAGGCCGAGCACTGGATGCGCATCGGCATGCTCGCCGAGCTGCATCCCAACCTCGACCACAGCGCCATTTGCCGCCTGCTGATCCGCGCCGAACAGAACGGCGGACTGGATCTGCAACAACTGACTCAGGAAGCCGTCAGCGCATGAGAAACCAGATCAAGATCAACACGCCGGCCGACATCGAAAAATCCCGCGCCGCCGGCAAGCTCGCCGCTGAAGTGCTGGCAATGCTGGTGCCGCATGTGAAGGCTGGCGTGACCACCGATGAGCTGGATCGGCTGTGCAACGATCACATCGTCAATGTGCAGAAAGCCGTGCCGGCCAACGTCGGTTATCACGGCTTTCCAAAAACCGTCTGTGCGTCGGTCAATGACGTGGTGTGCCACGGCATTCCATCGGGTACGCCATTGAAAGACGGCGACATCGTCAATCTCGACATCGCCGTGATCAAGGATGGCTGGTTCGGTGATACCAGCCGCATGTATGTCGTGGGTGAGGCAAGCCCCGAGGCGCAGCACCTGATCAAGACCACTTACGATGCGATGTGCGCGGGCATTCGTGCAGTGAAACCGGGCGCAACGCTGGGCGATATCGGTCATGCGATCCAGAGCCTGGCGGAGGCGGAGGGTTTCAGCGTGGTGCGCGAGTACTGCGGCCATGGCATCGGTAAGGTCTATCACGACGAACCGCAAATCCTGCATTACGGCTTTCCCAATCAAGGGCTGAAGCTCAAGGCCGGGATGATTTTCACCGTGGAACCGATGCTCAATGCCGGCAAACGCCATGTGAAGAATATGCCGGATGGCTGGACCGTATTGACCAAGGATGGCTCGTTGTCAGCGCAGTGGGAGCATATGGTCGCGGTGACGGAGAGCGGGTTCGAAGTGCTGACGGCTTGGCCGGATGAGATTGAAGGGTACCGGGCCATTGGCTAATACCGTGTCGCCTGCTTGCCCTCACCCTAGCCCTCTCCCAATGGGAGAGGGGACTGACCGAGGTGTTGTTGCGAGATACGCCGACGTGCGATACCGAGTCGAACTTACATTTTGAACAGCATGAAGATCGGCTCCCTTTCCCCCTCGCCCCCCGTGGGGGAGAGGGCTGGGGTGAGGGGGTAGATCCAACTGACTCAGCGCAATCAGTGAGCACCGGCAGCCTTGTTCAAATCGCTCTCGGTCCATTCGGTATAAACACAAGCATCCGCCGTCGCCCAGCGCACCCTTACCGGATCGCCGGCCTTGAGTGGCATGCCCGCTGCCGACAGCGCTTTCACCGTCATTGACGTCCCGCCCGCAGTCACCACGCTGCACGTCTGGCTCTCACCGAGAAACAGCACCTCCACAACATTCGCCGACACCTCATTCCAACCCGCCGCCAGCGGCTCATCCAGCGCCTGCTGCGTGCTCAACGCCAAGGCTTTTTCTGGCCGCACCATCAGCAGCACATCCTGATCAGTGTGCAACCCGGACGTCAGCCGAATCGACAACGACTGCCCCTCGAAACTCGCCGCTGCATTGCTCTGCGCCTTGAGCTTGAGGAAGTTCGAATTGCCCAGGAACGACGCGACAAATGCATTCGGCGGATTCTGGTAAAGGTCATAACCACTGCCCAGGCCGACGATTTTGCCGTGGCTGAAAATCGCGATGCGTTGCGACAGACGCATGGCTTCTTCCTGGTCGTGGGTCACGTAAACGATGGTGATGCCCAGGCGCCGGTGCAGCTGGCGTAGTTCATCCTGCAAGTCCTCGCGCAGCTTCTTGTCCAGCGCGCCCAATGGTTCATCCATCAGCAGGATGCGTGGTTCGTAAACCAGCGCCCGGGCGATGGCGACACGTTGTTGCTGGCCGCCAGACAGTTGCGAAGGGCGGCGATGGGCGAACTGTTCGAGCTGCACCAGCTTCAACATCGCATCGACGCGTTTTTCACGCTCGGCGGCAGCCAGTTTACGGATCGCCAAAGGGAAAGCGATGTTGTCGCGCACCGATAGATGCGGGAACAGCGAGTAGCGCTGGAAGACCATGCCGATGTCACGCTTGTGCGGCGGCACGTTGACCAGCGACTGGCCGTTGACGAGGATCTCGCCGCTGCTCGGTGTTTCGAACCCGGCGAGCATCGACAGCGTGGTGCTTTTGCCCGAGCCGCTGGAGCCGAGGAAGGTGAGGAATTCGCCGTCCTTGATGTCCAGCGAGATATTGTCGACGGCAGCGAAATCGCCGTAGTGCTTGTTCAGGTTGCGCAGGCTGACCAGGGGTTTGTCGTTCTGCTGGGATGCGTCTTTGATCACGGCACTCATGTCGTACTCCTGGGCGCTCAGGCGCTGATTTCGTTGCGCCGGCGCAATGCGGCGGCGATGACCATGACCAAAACCGACAAGCCGATCAGCAGCGTCGAAGCGACGGCGATCACTGGCGTCAGGTCCTGGCGCAGGGTGGTCCACATTTTCACGGGAAGGGTTTGCAGAGTCGGGCTCGCCATCATCACGCTGAGCACCACTTCGTCCCACGAAACGAGGAAGGCGAAGAGGGCGCCGGCGACCATCCCCGGACGGATGGCCGGGAACGTCACCTTGAACACCGCTTGCAAGCGCGAGGCACCGCAGATCACCGCCGCGTCTTCAATCGACTGATCGAACAGCTTCAGCGAGTTGATGATCGAGATGATGGTGAACGGCAGCGCGACGATCACATGGCTGACGACGAAGGCGAACATGGTCCCGGTATAGCCGAGCTTGAGAAACAGCGCATACACCGCCACGGCAATGATCACCAGCGGCACGATCATCGGCAGGGTGAACAGGCCGTAGAGCATCTCGCGGCCGGGGAAGCGTCCGCGCACCAGCGCAAACGCGGTCGGCAAACCGAGGGCAACGGCGCAGATCGTGGTCAGCACGGCGACCTTGAGGCTGGCGGCAGCGGCGTTCATCCAGTCGGGATTGGAGAAGAACTGGCCGTACCATTTCAGCGTCCAGCCCGGTGGCGGGAACACCAGCCACTGCGAGGAGCCGAACGACAGCAGCACGATGAACACGATCGGCAACAGCAGGAACAGACCGATCAGCCCGGTAGTGGCGTAGAGGCCGAAACGCATGCGCCGGCTCATGGCATTGGGGGTCAGGAGCATGTCGGCTTACCTCGCGTTACTGGCGCCAACCGGGGATTCCGGTTGAAGCTTCAGGTAGAAGTAGAACAGCACCAGGGTGATTGCGATCAGCAACGCGGCGCCGGCACTGGCCAGGCCCCAGTTGAGGAACGATTGCACCTGCTGAATGATGAACTCCGGCAGCATCATGTTCTGCGCCCCGCCCAGCAAAGCGGGGGTGACGTAGTAACCGAGCGACATCACGAACACCATCAAACCGCCGGACGCCAGACCCGGCCGGCACAGCGGCAGGAACACCCGGAAGAAGTTGGTCCACGGACTGGCACCGCAGATCGAGCCGGCCTGCAGGATCATCGGGTCGATGGCCTGCATGGTCGCCTGCAACGGCAGCACGATGAACGGGATCATGATGTAGCTCATGCCGATCACCACGCCCGTCAGGTTGTGCACCATCTCCAGCGGTTGATCGATGATGCCCATCGCCATCAGCGCCTTGTTGATCACGCCCGAGGCTTGCAGCAACACCAGCCACGAATAGGTGCGGGCGAGCAGGCTGGTCCACATCGACAGCAGCACGATGTTGAGGATCCAGCGCCCCCAACCGCGCGGCACCAAAGTGATCGCCCAGGCCAGCGGAAAGCCCAGCAGCAGACTGAACAGCGTCACCAGCCCGGCCACCGAAAAGGTGTTGAGCAGCACTCGCGCATAGGCCGAGTTGGCGAACAACTGTTCGTAGTTGCCGAGACCCGGCACAGGTTCGAGCACACCGCGCAGCAGCAGGCCAATCAACGGTGCGAGAAAGAACAGGCCGAGGAACAGCAGCGCCGGGACAAGGTTGCCGGCGCCGCGCCAGCGTTGTTTGAACGCCGATCCGGTAGCGCCAGCGGCGCTCCCGGTGGCAGTGGAAGGACGGGGCGCAGTGGCCGCGATTTTCATTTGACCAGCCATTCGTTCCACCGTGTCGCGATAGCCGGACCGTTCTTGGCCCAGTAAGCGAAATCAAGGGTGATCTGATCCTTGGCGTAAGCCGTCGGCAGGTTGGGGGCCAGCGTCGAATCCAGACGCTCCACACTGTCGAGGTTGACCGGCGCGTAGGCGGTCAGGTTGGAGAAGTCGGCCTGGCCTTTGGCGCTGCTGGCATTGGCGAGGAACTTCATCGCCGCATCTTTGTTTTTCGAGCCTTTGGGGATGACCAGAATGTCGGCCATGACCAGGTTCTGTTTCCAGCTCACGCCGACCGGTGCGCCGTCTTCCTGCAAGGCGTGCACACGGCCATTCCAGAACTGGCCCATGCTCGCTTCGCCGGACGCCAGCAGTTGCTGCGACTGCGCGCCGCCGCCCCACCAGACGATGTCTTTCTTGATGGTGTCGAGTTTCTTGAAGGCGCGATCCAGATCCAGCGGGTAGAGCTTGTCAGCCGCAACGCCGTCGGCCAGCAGCGCCAGTTCGAGCACGCCGGGGCTTGGCCATTTGTACAGGGCGCGTTTGCCGGGGTAGGTCTTGGTATCGAACAGCGCGCTCCAGTCCTGCGGCTTGTTGGCGCCGAGCTTGCCTTCGTTGTAGCCGAGGACGAAGGAGAAGAAGAACGAGCCGACGCCGTGATCGCTGACGAAGCGCGGGTCGATCTTGTCGCGCTGGATCACTTTGAAGTCGAGGGGTTCAAGCAGGCCTTCGGCAGCGGCGCGCAGGGCGAAATCGGCTTCGACATCGACCACGTCCCACTGCACGTTGCCGCTTTCGACCATGGCCTTGAGTTTGCCGTAGTCGGTGGGGCCGTCCTGGACGACGGTGATGCCGCTGGCCTTGCTGAACGGATCGGCCCAGGCCTGTTTCTGCGCATCCTGGGTGCTACCGCCCCAGCTGACAAAATTCACGCTTTCGGCAGCCATTGCAGCCTGGCCGGTAACGCTGAGCAGTCCCGCGAAAAAGATCGCGGTTGCAGCTTTGTTCAACACCATGTTCACGCCCTCATTGTTGTGTTTTTGAGCGGGCCTTGCGTTGTTGCCCGCCTGTCGGGAGCAGCAGCTGGACGCTTCGTTGGAACGCCCGGTCTATGGAATATCATATTATGGTATTCCAGACTTTGTGCAAGCACTTTGCCTTACCGGTTATCTGGCGGATCTGTCTTTCCGGTCTTCATCCAAATGTGTAGCGAATGAAACTGTGGCGAGGGGATTTATCCCCGTTGGGCTGCGGAGCAGCCCTGAAAGCGGGACATGCGATATTTCTGGCGGATCGCGTTGGCAGGAATCGGGGCCGCTTCGCAGCCCGACGGGGACAAATCCCCTCGCCACAGGGGAGTATCGATAACAGGGTCATTCAGTGAACGGAATGCTCTCAACCACCTCAAGGTCATACCCGGTCAACCCTGCATACTTCAGCGGTGGACCGAGGTGGCGCAGCTTGCCAACCCCAAGGTTCTGCAGAATCTGCGCCCCCGTCCCGACCTCGGAATAAATCCGCGACTGCGAGCGGCTGAACTGCCGTGGCGGCTGGGTCAACTGCGGCACGCGTTCGAGCAAGGCCTGCGACGATTCATGATTGGCCAGCACCACCACAACCCCATGACCCTCGGCCGCGACCCGTTGCAGCGCCGCCCACAACGTCCAGTTCGTCGGTCCGCTGTACTCGGCGCCGACCAGATCGCGCAGCGGATCGATCACATGCACGCGCACCAGTGTCGGCTCCTCGCGGCGCAGATCGCCCATGACCATCGCCATGTGCACGCCGCCTTCGATGCGATCCTCGAAGGTGATCAAACGGAAGGTGCCATGCACAGTCGGCAGCTCACGTTCGCCGATGCGTTCGATGGTGTGCTCGGTGCTCAGGCGATAGTGGATGAGGTCGGCGATGGTGCCGATCTTGATCCCATGCTTGCGCGCGAACTGCTCCAGATCCGGGCGGCGCGCCATGGTGCCGTCGTCGTTCATCACTTCGACGATCACCGAGGCCGGGGTGAAACCGGCCAGACGCGCCAGATCGCAACCGGCCTCGGTATGCCCGGCGCGGGTCAGCACGCCACCTTCCTTGGCGCGCAGCGGGAAGATGTGGCCGGGCTGCACCAGGTCTTCGGCGCGGGCATTCGGCGCGACGGCGGCGGCGACTGTGCAGGCGCGATCTGCGGCGGAAATGCCGGTGGTCACGCCGACCGCCGCTTCGATCGACACGGTAAATGCAGTGCTGAACACACTGCCGTTGGCGGGTACCATTTGCTCCAGGCCCAGACGCTGGCAATGTTCGTCGGTGAGGGTCAGGCAGATCAGCCCGCGTGCTTCGCGGGCCATGAAGCTGATAGCCTCCGGCGTGCAACGATCAGCGGCCAGCAGCAGGTCGCCTTCGTTCTCGCGGTCTTCGTCATCGACCAGCAGGACCATTTTGCCGAGGCGATAATCTTCGATGATTTCTTCGATGCTGTTGAAGGCCATGCTGGACTCTCAGGGTTCGTTGGAAATATATTGGTATACCATAATACAAAATCAACAAAGAGGTCACTATGAAGGCGTACTGGATTGCACATGTGGATATAGCCGATGCCGAGCACTACAGCCAATACACCCAGCGCACCCCGCAGGCGATTGCCGCATTCGGCGGCAGGTTTCTCGCCAGAGGCGGGCGCAGTGAAGCGCTGGAAGGGCGGCAGACGCCACAGCGCACGGTGATCATCGAGTTTGAAAGCTACGAAACAGCCGTCGCGTGCTACCGCTCGGCGGCGTATCAGGAGGCGAAAAGTTATCGCGAAGAATGGGCGAGGGCGGAGATCATCATCGTTGAAGGCATCAACCCAATTTAAGCCACACTGATGATCGTTCCCACGCTCCGCGTGGGAATGCCGCCCGGGACGCTCTGCGTCCCATCCAGAGCCGAACGCGGAGCGTCCGTAGAGGCATTCCCACGCGGAGCGTGGGAACGATCAGGGGACTGGTGATTTTTAGCGCATGAAATGAATCTTGCCGCTATCGTCATTGCCCATGTAGATCCCATACACCCCAGCCTGGCGCTCTTCGATATAGCGCTCGAGAATCTGCCGGATCGCCGGGTAGTAGATCTGCTCCCAGGGAATCTCTTCCGGGGCGAAGAATTTGTAATCCATGGTCTCCGGCCCGTACTGCCCGGTGATCTCCAGGGCGATGGCGCGGAATATGATGTACACCTCGCTGATTTTCGGCACGCTGAAAATCGAATACGGCGAGACGATTTCCGCGCGCACGCCGCTTTCTTCCCAGACTTCACGCAGCGCCGCCTGCTCGGTGGTTTCACCGCTTTCCATGAAACCGGCCGGCAGCGTCCAGGTGCCGGGGCGCGGGGGAATCGCCCGTTGGCACAAGAGGTATTTGCCGTCCTGCTCGATGATGCAGCCGGCAATGATCTTCGGATTGACGTAGTGGATGTAGCCGCAGCCGCGGCACATCAGGCGCTCGTGCGTATCGCCCGGCGGCGTCTGCTGACCAAGGTCAGGGCCACCGCATTTCGGGCAAAAGCTCGGGCTGAACATGTCATTGACCTATGCGGGGTTCTTTCAGCGCGATCGGCAGGGTGATCGCCGGGGTGCCTTTGACGGCGACGCCGGTTTCTTCCTGCTTGCGCTTGAGGTAATCGAGGGCCACGGCAGCCGCCGCGCGGACGTGATCGACACACGCCTGATGCGCCGCCAGCGGATCGCCGCTCTTGATCGCCTCGACCATTTTTTCCATCTCGTGATTACTCGCGCCGCGTCGGTTCTCCTGGGACACCGAGGTCGCGCGCAGATAGCTGATGCGTGCCTGCAACTGACGCAATTGGGTGGCGGCGACATGGTTGCCCGAACCTTCGAGCAGCACGTCGTAGAAGCCCTGCACCGAGTCGATCACCTGTTGCAACTCGCCGTCCTTCAACGCCTTGCGGTTGTCGTCGAGGGCTTTTTCCAGGGCTTTGATGTCCTTGGCTTTGGCGCGCAGGGTGAACAGCTGGACGATGAGGCCTTCGAGCACACAACGCAGTTCGTAGATATCGACGGCGTCGTCGAGGGTGATGATGGCCACGCGCGGGCCTTTGGCATCGGCGAATTCGACGAGACCTTCGGATTCGAGGTGACGCAAGGCTTCGCGCACTGAAGTGCGGCTGACACCGAGGCGATCGCACAGGTCGCGTTCGACCAGACGATCGCCTGGCATGAGCTGGAAATTCATGATCGCGCTACGCAGTTTGTCCAGCACGATTTCGCGCAGGGTAACGGGGTTGCGATTGACCTTGAAGCTGTCGTCGAGTGGCTGGCGTTTCATGGGGTCCGCTCTTGAGCTTGGCTGTCCATGCCAGACGGGCATCAAAACAGCCGAGGGTTAACTGGAGGCCTCGGCGTCGGCTTCGGCAAAGGCTTCACGAGCCAGCCGGAAACTGTCCACGGCCGCCGGAACGCCGCAATAAATGCCGACCTGAAGCAGAATTTCGCGTATTTGCTCACGACTCAGGCCGTTACGCAAGGCGCCACGCACATGCAGCTTGAGTTCATGCGGGCGGTTGAGCGCCGAGATCATCGCCAGGTTGATCATGCTGCGCTCCTTGAGCGACAGACCCTCACGCCCCCAGACATGGCCCCAGCAGTATTCGGTGACCATTTCCTGCAGCGGACGGGTGAAATCGTCGGCGTTCTCGATCGAGCGCTGAACATAGGCTTCGCCCAATACCTGGGTGCGGATTTTCAGACCTTTTTCATACTTCGCGTTACTCATAAATCCTCCAGTCACCACAGATCCCTCGTGTAGGAGCTGCCGAAGGCTGCGATCTTTTGACTTTGACTTTTGAAAACAAGATCAAAAGATCGCAGCCTTCGGCAGCTCCTACAGGGATTGTGTGAATTCGTCAGGCCAGAGTCGGCAACGGGCCGAGCTTGCCCTTGTGATAAATCATCGGCGTCACCGGTTGCTCGGGCAGGATCAGGTTCTTCACTGCGCCGACAATGATCGCGTGATCGCCGCCGTCGTATTCACGCCACAGCTCGCACTCGATGATCGCCGTCGCCTTGGCTAGGATCGGGTTGCCCAGATCGCTCAGGTGCCACTCGATGCCCTTGGCCTTTTCCTTGCCCTTGCCGGCGAACGCGTAGGCTTCGGCGGTCTGCTCGGCGGAGAGCAAATGGATGGCGAACTTCTTGCTGTCGCGCAGCACCGGATAAGTGTCGGAGGCGTAGTTAGGGCAGAACAGCACCAGCGCCGGGTCGATCGACAGCGCGCTGAACGCGCTGGCGGTGATGCCGACGATGCCGCCGTCCGGGTCGAGGGTGGTGACCACCGTGACGCCGGACGGGAACGAGCTCATGACGTCTTTGTAAATGCCGGGTTCGATCATTTCGCAGGACTCCTAGCGCATCACAAACGGATCAGGCATTGGCGCCTGGGAGAGGTTGATCCACACCGTTTTCAGTTCGGTGTAGGCCAGCACCGAATCGATGCCGCTTTCGCGTCCATAGCCACTGTTCTTGAAGCCGCCGATCGGCGCCATCGCCGAGACTGCGCGGTAAGTGTTGACCCAGATGATCCCCGAGCGCACATCGCGCGCCAGACGATGGGCGCGGCCGAGGTCGCGGGTCCAGATGCCGGCAGCGAGGCCGAACTGCGAGTCGTTGGCGATCGCCAGCGCTTCGGCTTCGTCTTTGAAACGAATCACCGAAGCCACCGGGCCGAAGACTTCTTCCTGCATGATCTTCATCGAATTGCGGTCGCACTCGAACAGCGTCGGCTCGTAGAACCAGCCTTCACCGAGATCCGCCGGACGCTTGCCACCGGTGCGCAAACGCGCGCCTTCGGCGATCGCATCGGCGACCAGACCTTCGACCACCGCCAGTTGCTGCGCGGTGGCCATCGGACCCATCTCGCTATTGTCTTCCTGTGGGTTGCCGATGCGAATGCGCTGGGCGCGCTCGACCAGACGATTGACGAATTCGTCGTAGATTTCGTCCTGCACCAGCAAGCGCGAACCAGACACGCAACTCTGCCCGGACGCCGCGTAGATGCCGGCAATCGCACCGTTAATTGCACTGTCCAGATCGGCGTCGGCGAAGATGATATTCGGCGACTTGCCGCCCAGTTCCAGCGACAGCTTGGCGAAGTTTTCGGCGCTGCTGCGCACCACATGCCGTGCCGTCGCCGCGCCGCCGGTGAAGGCGATCTTGCGGATCAGTGGATGGCGGGTGAGGGCGGCGCCGGTGCTCGGGCCGTAACCGGTGACGACGTTGACCACGCCCGGCGGAATCCCGGCTTCGAGGGCCAGGCGTGCCAGCTCAAGAATGGTCGCCGAGGCGTGCTCGGACGGCTTGATCACAATCGTGTTGCCGGCGGCGAGGGCCGGGGCCAGTTTGATCGCGGTCAGGTACAGCGGGCTGTTCCATGGAATGATCGCGGCAACCACACCCATGGCTTCGTGCACGGTGTAGGCAAACAGGTCGGGCTTGTCCAGCGGCAGGGTGCCGCCTTCAAGCTTGTCAGCGAGGCCTGCGGTGTAGTGGAAGAACTCCGGCAGATAGCTGACCTGGCCACGGGTTTCGCGGATCAGCTTGCCGTTGTCGCGGCTTTCCAGCTGCGCCAGGTGTTCCTTGTTTTCTGCGATCAGATCGCCGAGGCGACGCAGCAGTTTGCCGCGCGCAGTGGCGGTCAGGCCGCGCCAGGCCGGGCTGTCGAAGGCATTTTGCGCTGCTTGCACGGCGCGTTCGACGTCCGCTTCATCGGCGTCGGGCAGTTCCGCCCAGGCTTGCGCGGAGGCCGGGTTGAGGCTTTCGAAGGTCTTGCCGGAGAGGGCGTCGACCCAGTCTCCGCCGATGCACATCTGGAAGCGTGCGAGTGTCATGCAACGATCCCCTTTATATGGTTTTGTCGGGCGTGTGCGAATTGGAGAAATTCCAGCAGCATCTGGTTGACCAGACGCGGCGACTCTACCGGCATCATATGCCGTTGCTCGGGCAGCACGGCAACCTTCGCAGCGGGGATGCGTCGGGCCAGTTGCTCGGCCATTTCCGGGGTCGAACCGGGGTCGAGTTCGCCGGTGGCGATCAGCGTCGGTGCCTGAATGCTGCTCAGGTCGTCGGCGCGGTACATGTCCTGGGTGGCAAACAATTCGTAGGTGGTCAGGTAGCCCTGCGGATCGTTGTTGGCCAAGGTCTGGCGCAATGCGGCGATCTGCGCCGGGTTGGCCGCCTGATATTCACGGCTGAACCAGCGCGACAACGCCGCTTCGGCATTGGCGTCCGGGCCGTGTTCGGCAGCCTGCGCAGTGCGGGCAATCACGCCGGCACGCTGTTCTTCGCTGCGGTTGAACACGCTGTTCAGCACCACCAGGCTTTGCAGGCGCTCCGGGTAATGCAGGGCGAAGGCCCGCGCGACCAGGCCGCCCATGGAGAAACCGATCACCGCTGCCTGGGGCAGATTGAGGTGATCGAGCAGCTCGAGCAACTGATCGGCGTAACCGAGCAGGTCGGTGCCGCTGGCCGGGCGCGGGCTGGCGCCGTGGCCGAGCATGTCGTAGGCGATCACCTGGTACTGGCTGGCGAGGCCGACAATCTGCCCGCCCCACATTTCTTTGTTCAGGCCCACGCCGTGGATCAAGACCACGGGCTGGCCTTGGCCGGTCGCCAGGTAACTGGTGCCAGCCGGGGTGAGTTCAGCGGTGAGCCGAATCATGGAGCGCTCCTGCAATGCCTTTCTTGTTGTGATTACTGGGCTTTTTCGGCGGCCAGTTCTTCCAGATCGATGTAGCGGTTGCCGATGCGCGGGTGCAGGCGGCCACCGTCGGCGCAACCCAGCACGACGACGATTTCGTCAGCACGCGGCGCGTCTTCGATCTGCATTTCCAGGGTGATGTAGTGCGAACGCAGGCCTTCGTCGTCCTTGTGCATCATCGGGATCTGAATCGACGTGCCCGGACCGCCGCGCTTGTTGGTGAAGCTCAGGTAGCTCTTGGCTTTTACCGCTTCGCGATAGTGATTGCCGAAGCGTAGGGTGTGGATGACGGCGGAGGCGTGTTCGATCTCGCCATCAGCGCCGACGACCGCCGCTTTACCGTAGGCCTCGATCTTCTCGGCACCGCCGATGATCCCGACCAGACGCTCGACCATCATCGCGCCGAGGTCTGAGCAGTTGGCGCGGATCTGCGGCTTGAGGTCTTCGACAAAACCGTTGCCCACCCAAGGGTTCTTCATCACCACGGCGAGGCCGACCATGGTCACCGGCTTGTCAGTAGCCTTGCCGCCTTCGATGAAGGTTTCTTCGACATAGCTGACGATCTTGCGAATTTCGAAACTCATGAGCTGCTCCGTTGGGGATTGAGAGTGTCTGTGCGTCTGATGGTATACCATAATACCGATCCTGCAAGTCCCTCTGATGAGATTTGCCTCATCACCCCGGCGAATGGTCATGTATTCAAATCCCCAAGCTACCGCCAACCCCTGTGGGAGCGAGCTTGCTCGCGAATGCGGTGTATCAGTCACCCTGTTTATTGGATGACCCACCGCTTTCGCGAGCAGGCTCGCTCCCACAGGGAAAATGATGGGTTACAGAGAGCCGCTTTCGGTTAACAAAAGATAACGCGGCGCCGATTGTCAGACATTTGCAAAGCCCGATAGGATGAGCCAGCTTCCGAAGGGGCTCTGGATTGCGGGTTTCAGGACTATGCTTCTGAAACGCCAGTAGCCGAGCACCCTTGCGGCGCCCTTGAAGGCCCGATGGCCCAACAATAATAAATAGGGGAAGGTCTATGAGTCGTTGCCGCCCGCCGGCGTTACGCAACACCGCGTTGCTGGCCACAGCACTCTCGCTGCTGGGCTTCGCCACGTTATCGGCACCTGTGATTGCCGCCGAGGCCCCGGCTGACGTGGTCTATGCCACCGAATCGGCCAAGGCCGCAAAAAGCCTGATTCTTGATGTCGTCCACGCTGGCGCGCGTCTGGTCGCGGTCGGCGATCGCGGGCACATCGTCTATTCCGATGATCAGGGCAAAACCTGGACCCAGGCCAAGGTGCCAACGCGGCAACTGCTCACCGCCGTGTATTTCGTCGACGACAAAAACGGTTGGGCCGTGGGCCACGACGCGCAGATTCTCGCCAGCGCAGACGGCGGTCTGACCTGGACCAAACAATTCGAAGACCTCGCACGCGAATCGCCGCTGCTCGACGTCTGGTTCAAGGACGCCAGCAGCGGCTTTGCCGTGGGCGCCTACGGCACGCTGCTGGAAACCTCCGATGGCGGCAAGCACTGGGAAGACGTCAGCGATCGCCTCGACAACGAAGACCAGTTCCACCTCAACGCCATCGCCGCCGTGAAAGACGCCGGGCTGTTCATCGTCGGCGAGTCCGGCAGCATGTTCCGCTCCGCCGATGACGGCCAGACCTGGGAAAAGCTTGAAGGCCCGTACGAAGGTTCGCTGTTCGGCGTGATCGGCACGGCGCAGCCGCAGACCCTGCTGGCGTACGGCTTGCGCGGCAATCTTTACCGCTCCACTGATTTCGGCAGCAACTGGGAGCAGGTCGAACTCAAAGCCACACGCGGTGCACTGGAGTTCGGCCTGTCCGGCGGCACGCTGCTGGAAGACGGCTCGATCGTCATCGTCGGCAACGGCGGCTCGGTGATCAGCAGCAGCGACAACGGCGAAACCTTCAGCGTGTTCAACCGCCCGGATCGCATTTCGCTGTCGTCGGTCACCGCCGCCGGCAACGGCAACCTGATTCTGACCGGGCAGGGTGGCTTGCACATCACCCAGCCAAACGGTGCCGAGACCAATAACAAGAAGGCGGGGCTATGACTTCCTTGATCACTCCTCAGCAGGAAAAGGCGACGGTTCTCGAGCGCCTGATCTTCAACAACCGTCCGGCCGTGATCCTGATCTGCCTGGTGGTGAGCATTTTCCTGTTCTGGCAGGCCACGCTGATTCGGCCGTCGACCAGTTTTGAAAAAATGATCCCGCTGCAGCATCCCTTCATCGAAAAGATGATGGAGCACCGCAACGATCTGGCGAACCTGGGCAACACCGTGCGTATTTCGGTGGAGGCCACCGACGGCGACATCTTCTCCAAGGAGTACATGGAGACCCTGCGCCAGATCAACGACGAAGTGTTCTACATTTCCGGCGTCGACCGTTCCGGCCTCAAATCGCTGTGGAGCCCGAGCGTACGCTGGACCGAAGTGACCGAAGAGGGTTTCGCCGGCGGTGAAGTGATTCCGCAGAGCTACAACGGCTCCCAGGACAGCCTCGATCTGCTGCGCAACAACGTGCTCAAGTCCGGCCAGGTCGGGCGTCTGGTGGCCAACGACTTCAAGTCGAGCATCGTCGACATCCCGCTGCTCGAGGCCTATCCGGACCCGCAGGATCAGGGCAAGTTGCTGGCGCTGGACTATCGCCAGTTCTCCCATGAACTCGAAGACAAGATCCGCAACAAGTTCGAAGCGCAGAATCCCAACATCAAGATCCACATCGTCGGTTTCGCCAAGAAAGTCGGTGACCTGATCGACGGTCTGGTGATGGTGGTGCTGTTCTTCGGGGTCGCCTTCGTCATCACCCTGATTCTGCTGCTGTGGTTCACCAACTGCCTGCGCAGCACCATTGCGGTGTTGAGCACGACGCTGGTGGCGGTGGTCTGGCAGCTCGGGTTGATGCACTTCTTCGGCTTCGGGCTCGACCCGTATTCGATGCTGGTGCCGTTCCTGATTTTCGCCATCGGCATTTCCCACGGCGTGCAGAAAATCAACGGTATCGCCCTGCAATCCAGCGAGGCCGATAACGCCCTGACCGCTGCGCGGCGCACCTTCCGCCAGTTGTTCCTGCCGGGGATGATCGCGATTCTGGCCGATGCGGTGGGCTTCATCACACTGCTGATCATCGACATCGGCGTGATCCGTGAACTGGCGATCGGCGCGTCCATCGGCGTTGCGGTGATCGTGTTCACCAACCTGATCCTGCTGCCGGTGGCGATTTCCTATGTCGGCATCAGCAAGCGCGCGATTGCCAAGAGCAAGAAGGACGCCAACCGCGAGCATCCGTTCTGGCGCCTGCTGTCGAACTTCGCCAGCCCGAAAGTCGCACCGGTTTCGGTAGCGCTGGCGCTGATCGCCTTCGGTGGTGGCCTCTGGTACAGCCAGAACCTGAAGATCGGCGACCTCGACCAGGGCGCGCCGGAACTGCGTCCGGACTCGCGTTACAACAAGGACAACAACTTCATCATCAGCAACTACTCGACCAGCTCCGACGTGCTGGTGGTGATGGTCAAGACCAAGGCTGAAGGCTGCTCGCGCTACGAAGCCATGGCGCCGATCGATCAGCTGATGTGGAAGATGCAGAACACCGAGGGCGTGCAGTCGGCGATCTCGCTGGTGACCGTGTCCAAGCAGATGATCAAGGGCATGAACGAGGGCAACCTGAAATGGGAAACCCTGTCGCGCAACCCGGACGTACTGAACAACTCGATCGCCCGCGCCGATGGCCTGTACAACAACAGCTGCTCGCTGGCGCCAGTGCTGGTGTTCCTCAACGATCACAAAGCTGAGACCCTCGATCGTGCGGTCAACGCGGTGCAGGAGTTCGCCAAGGAAAACAACAAGGACGGCCTGGAATTCATCCTCGCTGCCGGTAACGCCGGGATCGAAGCAGCCACCAACGAAGTCATCAAACAGGCTGAGCTGACCATCCTGATTCTGGTGTACATCTGCGTGGCGGTGATGTGCATGATCACCTTCCGCTCATGGGCAGCGACCCTGTGCATCGTCTTGCCGCTGGTGCTGACCTCGGTGCTCGGCAACGCGCTGATGGCGTTCATGGGCATCGGCGTGAAAGTCGCGACGCTGCCGGTGGTGGCGTTGGGCGTGGGGATCGGCGTGGACTACGGCATCTACATCTACAGCCGCCTTGAGAGTTTCCTGCGTGCCGGGCTGCCGTTGCAGGAAGCCTATTACCAGACGCTGAAGTCGACCGGTAAAGCGGTGCTGTTCACCGGCCTGTGCCTGGCGATCGGCGTATGCACCTGGATCTTCTCGGCGATCAAGTTCCAGGCCGACATGGGCCTGATGCTAACCTTCATGCTGCTGTGGAACATGTTCGGCGCGCTGTGGCTGCTGCCAGCGCTGGCCAAGTTCCTGATCAAGCCGGAGAAGCTGGCGGGGCAGAAGGGCAATTCGCTGTTTGCCCACTGATCTGAAGGCCTGAAACGACAAAGCCGCAACCTTGAGGGGTTGCGGCTTTTTTTGTGAATCAAGATCAAAAGATCGCAGCCTTCGGCAGCTCCTACAGGGGAACGCATTCCAAGGTAGGAGCTGCCGAAGGCTGCGATCTTTTGACTTTGCTCTAAGTGAGCTCAGCGCCAAGCACCACACTCAACGCACTACGCGCATCATCCAACTGCACCAGCGTCGCATGTCGGGCGCCCAGGGCATCGCGGTTCTCGATGGCGGTCAGGATCGCCTTGTGCCTCGGCAGCGCCAGTTCATGCAGATTCGGCCGTTGATTGGAATGCTTCAACGCCTCGGCAATTGCTACCGCCAACATGTTGCACAGGTTCGACAGCAGGTCGTTGTGCGTCGCATCGGCGATGCGGCTGTGGAAGTCCAGGTCCGGTTGCAACAGCGCTTCCGGGGTCGGCGCGGCTTCCATGCGTTGATAGGCTTCGTTGATCGCGGCGATGTCGGCATCAGTCGCATGCTGAGCGGCGAGGGCGGCGGCTGCCGGTTCGATGATGCTGCGCACGCTGGTCAGCACGTTGAAGAATTCATTTTGCGGGCTGCTTTGCATCAGCCAGTGCAGCACGTCCGGGTCGAGCATGTGCCATTCGCGGCGCGCCTTGACCACGGTGCCGACGCGCGGTTTGGAATACACCAGCCCCTTGGCCACCAGCACCCGCGTGGCTTCGCGCAACACCGGCCGACTGACCGCGTACTCCTCGCACAGCAGGGCTTCGGCGGGCAGTTTGTCGTCGGGCAAAAAGCGTCCGGAGACGATCTGCATGCCCAGTTCCTGGACGATGCGCGAGTGCATGCTTTTACGGTCGGAAGGTTTGCGGTAATCCATGGGGAGTGGCGCGATCCTGAGCGATGGAGATGCCGCGCATCATAGCAGGCACGGCACAATCTTGAGGTAGGCAATGATCGTTCCCACGCTCTGCGTGGGAATGCCTCAAGGGACGCTCCGCGTTCCAGCTCTGAAAGGGACGCGGAGCGTCCCGGGCTGCATTCCCACGCGGAGCGTGGGAACGATCAGTGGGGTGTCAATGGGAGTGACGCGGAACCTCGGCGCCTCGGCAACCGACGAGGAAGTCAAAGTCGCAACCCTGATCCGCCTGCAGCACGTGATCGATGTACAGCTGACGATAACCGCCCACCAGCAATTGCTGCGGTGCTTGCAGATCGGCCATGCGTGCGGCCAGTTCAGCAGCCGGAATGTCCAGATGCAAACGGCCGCTGGCACAATCGAGCTCGATCCAGTCGCCTTCCTTTACTGCCGCCAAAGGCCCGCCGGCTGCGGCTTCCGGGGCGACGTGCAGAACCACCGTGCCGTACGCGGTGCCGCTCATGCGTGCATCGGAAATACGCACCATGTCGGTCACGCCTTCTGCCAGCAGCTTGGCCGGCAGGCCCATGTTGCCGACTTCAGCCATGCCCGGATAACCCTTCGGCCCGCAGTTCTTCATTACCAGAATCGAATGCTTATCGACGTCCAGCTCCGGATCGTTGATCCGCGCCTTGTACATGTCGAAGTTCTCGAACACCACCGCGCGACCGCGATGCTGCATCAGTTCAGCGCTAGCGGCGGACGGCTTGAGCACCGCGCCCAACGGCGCCAGATTGCCGCGCAACACACAGATGCCACCGTCAGCGCGAATCGGGTTGTCGAGGGTGCGGATCACTTCGTCCTCGCCGTAGATCGGCGCGTCCTTGGTGTTCTCGCCGATGGACTTGCCGTTGACGGTCAGTGCGTTCGGGTTGGGGATCAGATTGGCTTCGCCGAGGCGACGCAGTACCGCTGGCAAACCACCGGCGTAGTAGAACTCTTCCATCAGGAAACGCCCGGACGGTTGCAGGTCGACGATGGTCGGCATGCCGCGACCGATGCGGGTCCAGTCGTCCAGATCGAGCTCGACGCCGATGCGCCCGGCGATGGCTTTCAAGTGGATCACGGCGTTGGTCGAACCGCCGATGGCGGCGTTGACGCGAATGGCGTTCTCGAAGGCTTCCTTGGTGAGGATCTTCGACAATTTCAGGTCTTCACGCACCATCTCCACCGCACGCATGCCGGACATGTGCGCCAGCACATAACGGCGTGCATCCACCGCCGGAATCGCCGCGTTGTGCGGCAGCGAAGTGCCCAGCGCTTCAGCCATGCACGCCATGGTCGACGCGGTGCCCATGGTGTTGCAGGTGCCCGCCGAACGCGACATGCCGCCCTCGGCTGCGAGGAAGTCATCGATGGTGATGGTGCCGGCCTTGACCTGTTCGCTGAGCTGCCAGACCACGGTGCCAGAGCCGATGTCCTTGCCCTTGTGCTTGCCGTTGAGCATCGGCCCGCCGGTGACGACGATGGCCGGCACGTCGCAACTGGCCGCGCCCATCAGCAGTGCTGGAGTGGTTTTGTCGCAACCGGTGAGCAGCACGACGCCGTCGATCGGGTTGCCGCGAATCGCTTCTTCAACGTCCATGCTCGCCAGGTTGCGGGTGAGCATGGCCGTCGGGCGCAGGTTCGATTCGCCATTGGAGAACACCGGGAATTCCACCGGAAAACCCCCGGCCTCGATCACCCCGCGTTTGACGTGCTCCGCGATCTGGCGGAAGTGCGCGTTGCACGGTGTCAGTTCCGACCAGGTATTGCAGATGCCGATGATCGGCTTGCCGTGGAACTGATGGTCGGCGATGCCCTGATTCTTCATCCAGCTGCGGTACATGAAGCCGTTCTTGTCGGCCGTGCCAAACCATTGGGCGGAGCGCAGGGTGGGTTTCTTATCAGACATGATCGATTCTCTTATTGTAAGACTATTGTTTGCGAGCTGACGCTTAATCTAAGCGCAAAATCGACGCTTTGGAAGTGTTGTTGGGTAATTAGTATTACTATATAGTCGTTTTCGACGGAGGGATGGCCCTGGCTGTTTTGGCGAGAGGCGTCCCCCGAGGTTCTATAAAAACAACAATCGGAGACCGATCTCATGAGCCAGGAATTGCGGCTTGTCCGGCGCATCACACTGAAACTGATTCCCTTCCTGATCCTGCTGTACCTGATCGCCTATGTGGATCGCTCCGCCGTCGGCTTCGCCAAGCTGCACATGGGCGCCGACATCGGCATCGGCGATGCCGCCTACGGCCTCGGTGCCGGGTTGTTTTTCATTGGTTACTTTCTTCTAGAGATTCCCAGCAACCTGATGCTCGAACGCTTCGGCGCGCGGCGCTGGTTCGCGCGGATCATGATCACCTGGGGCGCGATCACCATCGGCATGGCCTTCGTGCAAGGGCCGCACAGCTTCTATGTGATGCGCTTTCTGCTCGGCGCGGCCGAGGCGGGCTTCTTCCCCGGCGTGCTGTACTACATCACCCAATGGTTCCCGGTGCGCCATCGCGGCAAGATCCTCGGCCTGTTCATCCTTTCGCAACCCATTGCGATGATGATCACCGGTCCCGTGTCCGGCGGTTTGCTGGGCATGGACGGCATCCTCGGCCTGCACGGCTGGCAGTGGCTGTTCATCGTCATCGGCACCCCGGCGATCCTGCTGACCTGGCCGGTGCTGCGCTGGCTGCCGGACGGCCCGCAGCAAGTGAAGTGGATGGATCAGGCGGAAAAAGACTGGCTGACCGGCGAGCTGAAAAAGGACTTGCAGGAATACGGCCAGACCCGTCACGGCAATCCGCTGCATGCGCTGAAAGACAAACGTGTGTTGCTGCTGGCGCTGTTCTATCTGCCAGTGACCCTGAGCATTTATGGCCTCGGCCTGTGGCTGCCGACACTGATCAAACAGTTCGGCGGCAGCGATCTGGTCACCGGGTTCGTCTCGTCGGTGCCATACATTTTCGGGATCATCGGCCTGCTGATCATTCCGCGCAGTTCCGACCGCTTGAATGATCGCTACGGCCACTTGGCGGTGCTCTATGTGCTCGGTGCGCTGGGCCTGTTCCTCAGTGCCTGGCTGTCGCTGCCGGTAGCGCAACTGGCGGCGCTGTGTCTGGTGGCGTTCGCGTTGTTCTCGTGCACAGCGGTGTTCTGGACCTTGCCAGGGCGCTTCTTTGCTGGCGCGAGTGCGGCGGCGGGGATTGCCTTGATCAACTCGGTCGGCAACCTCGGCGGTTACATCGGGCCGTTCGTGATCGGCGCGTTGAAGGAATACACCGGCAATCTGGCTTCAGGGCTGTATTTTCTCTCGGGCGTGATGGTGTTCGGGCTGATTCTGACCGGCATCGTTTACCGCGTGCTGGAACGCAAACACGTGTTGCCCGTCGACCAGTTCGCAGCAAGTGCCCGTGGCGCGACCCGAACCTGACACCTATGGATCAATTACCACCCCTGTGGGAGCTGGCTTGCCAGCGATGACGGCGGCACATCCAACATTGATGTGTCAGACCGGTTGCTATCGCTGGCAAGCCAGCTCCCACAGGGTTTTGCGGTGTTTCGGAATTTTGGATAAAGGAGAGGACATATGCATCTGGTTCAATTCGAATTACCCAACGGCGAGCGCCGTGTCGGCGTGGTCGACAACGGTCAGGTCCGCGAAGTCGAGGACGCCCGCAGTGTCCGTGATCTGGCCCTGGCCGCGATCGAGGCCGGCAGCTCCCTTGAGCAGCAAGTGCAAAGCCTCGGCCTCGGCGCCAGTCACGACTATGGGCAGTTGCTCAAAGACCTGCGCATCCTGCCGCCACTCGATCACCCGGACCCGGCACACATGCTGGTCAGCGGTACTGGTCTGACCCATCTCGGCAGTGCTTCGGCGCGGGACAAGATGCACCAGCAGGCCGGCGATGAAGCGGCGATGACCGACACCATGCGCATTTTCAAGTGGGGCGTGGAGGGTGGCAAACCGGCGGCGGGGCAGGCCGGCGTGCAACCAGAGTGGTTCTACAAGGGCGACGGCAGCATTGTCGTGCGTCCGGGGCAGCCGTTCCCGCTGCCGCCGTTCGCCGAGGACGCCGGCGAAGAGCCGGAGATGGCCGGCCTGTATGTCATCGGCAACGATGGCAAGCCGTATCGCCTCGGTTTCGCCGTCGGTAACGAGTTCTCCGACCACGTCATGGAGCGCAAGAATTACCTGTACCTCGCGCACTCGAAATTGCGCAGTTGCAGTTATGGCCCGGAACTTCGCACCGGTGAATTGCCTCAACACCTTGCCGGCACCAGCCGAATCCTGCGTGACGGCGAAGTGCTCTGGCAGAACGAGTTCCTCAGTGGCGAGGCCAACATGTGCCACAGCCTGGCGAACCTCGAGTACCACCACTTCAAATACAGTCAGTTCCTGCGTCCGGGCGACGTGCACATTCACTTTTTCGGCACTGCGACCCTGTCGTTTGCCGACGGCATCCGCACTCAGCCGGGCGACACGTTCGAGATCAGCCAGGCCGATTTCGGCGCTGCGCTGGTCAACGGTATCGCACCGGTCAAAGCGGCTTTTGAACCGGACAGCATCGGCACCCTTTAAGGAGATCCCATGACTCAGATTCTCGGTCACAACTACATCGGCGGTCAGCGTAGCGCCGCCGGCAGCGTCAAACTGCACTCGGTCGACGCCAGCACTGGCGAGGCCCTGCCGCATGATTTCATTCAGGCCACGGCCGAAGAAGTCGACGCCGCCGCCAAGGCCGCCGCTGCGGCTTACCCGACCTATCGCAGCCTCAGCGCCGAACGTCGCGCGCAGTTCCTCGACGCAGTCGCCGATGAACTCGATGCGCTTGGCGACGACTTCGTTGCCGTGGTCTGCCGCGAAACCGCGCTGCCGGCCGGACGCATTCAGGGCGAGCGTGGTCGCACCAGCGGGCAGATGCGTCTGTTCGCCAAAGTCCTGCGTCGTGGTGATTTCTACGGCGCACGGATCGATCAGGCATTGCCGGATCGCCAGCCGCTGCCACGTCCGGATCTGCGTCAGTACCGCATCGGCCTCGGCCCGGTCGCGGTGTTTGGTGCGAGCAACTTCCCGCTGGCGTTCTCCACTGCCGGTGGCGATACCGCAGCAGCACTGGCTGCGGGTTGCCCGGTGGTATTCAAGGCCCACAGCGGCCATATGGCCACCGCTGAACTGGTCGCCGACGCGATCATTCGTGCCGCAGAAAAAACCGGTATGCCCGCTGGCGTGTTCAACATGATCTACGGTGGTGGCGTCGGCGAATGGCTGGTCAAGCATCCGGCGATTCAGGCCGTTGGCTTCACCGGTTCGCTGAAGGGCGGTCGCGCCCTGTGCGACATGGCTGCTGCTCGCCCGCAACCGATCCCGGTGTTTGCCGAGATGTCGAGCATCAACCCGGTCATCGTGCTGCCGCAGGCACTGGCCACACGTTCGGAAACCGTCGCCCGCGACCTCACCGCTTCGGTGGTTCAGGGTTGCGGTCAGTTCTGCACCAACCCGGGTCTGGTCATTGGTATTCGCTCTCCGCAGTTCAGCGCGTTTGTCCAACAAGTCGCCGCTGCGATCGGCGATCAACCGGCGCAAACCATGCTCAACGCCGGTACCCTCGGCAGCTATGGCAAAGGCCTGGAAAAGCTTCTGGCGCACAGCGGCATCGAGCATCTGGCCGGTAATCAGCAGCAGGGCAATCAGGCGCAGCCGCAGTTGTTCAAGGCCGATGTCAGCCTGTTGATCAACGGCGATGAAGTGCTGCAGGAAGAAGTGTTCGGCCCGACCACAGTAATCGTCGAAGTGGCCGATCAGGCACAACTGAGCGCGGCGCTGCACGGCCTGCACGGTCAATTGACCGCGACGATCATCGGTGAGCCGTCTGACTTCGAGCAATTCGCCGAGCTGACGCCGCTGCTGGAACAGAAAGTCGGGCGTATCCTGCTCAACGGTTATCCGACCGGTGTCGAAGTGTGCGATTCGATGGTGCATGGCGGGCCGTACCCGGCGACGTCCGATGCGCGCGGTACGTCGGTGGGCACGCTGGCGATCGATCGCTTCCTGCGCCCGGTGTGCTTCCAGAACTACCCGGACAGCTTGCTGCCCGAACCGCTGAAGAACGCCAACCCGCTGCGGATCCAGCGCCTGGTGGATGGCAAGCCATCGCGTGAGGCGATCTAGCCAGCACCGCGATTTTTTGTGTTGATCGTTCCCACGCTCTGCGTGGGAATGCAGCCCGGGACGCTCTGCGTCCCATTGGAACGCGGAGCGTCCCTAGAGGCATTCCCACGCAGAGCGTGGGAACGATCAGCTGGCACACCGCCTTCGCGAGCAGGCTCGCTCCCACAGAGGTTCCAGCAGCGGCCTTCGGATCACATTGGGCTATCATTGGCCCTTTCCCCCTAGAAAGACTGTTTGCCATGACTGCCCAAACCCTTCTCAACGCCCTCGAACACTGCGGTATGGTCGAAATCGATGGCCTGCACGCCTTCGAATTCGCCCTCGACGAGGACGATAACCTGCACATCGAATGCATCGATGGCCGCGAAGCCAAGCACTGGGAATTCACCCCGGCGCAGGTCGCGCAAGCGACGTTCGATGAGACGCTGCAGAGCTGGCTGATCGTCGGTTACGCCAGCGACACCAAGACTTCGGGCGAGCATCGTCTGGTGTGCCTCGGCGACGTAGTCAGCAGCAGCGACGATGAGGATGACAATAATGAAAATGCGTAACTTCTGGCCTTTGCTGATGGCCGGCAGCGTCGGCGCGATGGGGCTTTCCAGCGCCTCTGCCGACACCTTGCAGCTGCTGGTCGGCTCCTACACTGCCGGTTCCAGCCAGGGCATCTACCGCATGCAGTTCGACAGCGCCACCGGCCAGATCGACGCCAAGCCGCTGCAAGTGGTCAAGACCGAAAACCCGTCCTGGCTGACCCTCTCGAAAGACCAGAAGCGCTTGTTCGTGGTCAACGAAAACGGCCCGGGCCAGACCGATCCGGTCGGCCGCGTCAGCAGCTTCGCCATCGACCCGAAAACCCATGCGCTGAGCCTGATCAATCAAGTGCAGAGCCTCGGTAACGAGCCGACCCATTCCAGCCTCAGCGCTGATGCCAAACACCTGTTCGTCAGCAACTACTCGGTGATGGAAGATCCGGGCGGCACCCTGGCGGTATTGCCGGTCGATGCCGACGGCCAGCTGAAACCGGTGGTGCAGATGAGCGGCCACCCGGCCAGTCGGGTCAATCCTGAGCGTCAGGCTTCCAATCATGTGCACTCGACGGTGTCTTCGCCGGACGGGCGCTATGTGTTCTCCAATGATTTGGGCGCGGACAAGGTTTTCATCTATCAATACGACCCGAAGGCCAACCCGCACTTGCCGCTAACCCCGGCGAAAACCGCCTCGGTAGCCTTGCCGGCCGGTAGTGGCCCGCGTCATCTGCTGTTCAGCGCTGATGGCAAACACGCTTGGCTGACCATGGAGATGAGCGCGCAGGTTGCGGTGTTCGACTACAACGACGGCGTACTGACCCAGACGCAACTGGTCGATCTCGCGGCGAGCCAGCCAACCTCGGACAAGGCCGGCGCGGCGCTGCATGCTTCGGCTGACGGCAAGTTTCTCTACGTGAGCAATCGCGGCACAGCCAATCAGCTCGTAGTGTTCAGCATTGATCCTGCGACCGGTCAGCTCAAAGAGCTGCAAAAGCGCTCGGTCGAGGGTGATCACCCGCGCGAGTTTGCCCTTGATCCGAGCGGTAAATTCGTCTTGATTGCCAACCAGAAGAGCAACCAGATTGTCGTCGTCGAACGCGATGCCAAGACCGGTCTGCTGGGCAAAACCGTGCAAAAACTGCCGATGGACGCGCCAAGCGATCTGAAATTCCTGGTGCGACAATAAGCCACAGGCCCCGCTCTGCGGGGCCTGCATTGTTGTATTAATTGCACTGATATCGGCTAATGCTACAAAAGATTTCAAGCGAGTAACCCTCGAGCGTTACGTTTGTTTCACAGCCCGACCGGGCAAACCAAGCAAACGAACACGAGGGTTACCGCCATGAACTTCAATCTCTTCTCCGTCATCGCCGCTTCCGCCATTTCTGCCACCGTGGTATTGCCAGCCGGTGCCAACGTCGAAATCGCCAACAAAAAATCCCACACCCAGAGCTACACCCAGAAATACCTGCAACAAAGCGCCAACTTCTACGCCGCGCTGGATCACAAAACCCAAGCCTGAGCGCACCGTTCTCCTGTAGGAGCTGCCGAAGGCTGCGATCTTGATCGTTCCCATGCTCTGCGTGGGAATGCCTCTTGGGACGCTCCGCGTCCAGTGACGCGGAGCGTCACGGGCTGCAAAGCAAAATCAAAAGATCGCAGCCTTCGGCAGCTCCTACGCGCGCGCGTAACCTGATCGTTCCCACGCTCTGCGTGGGAACGCAGCCCGGGACGCTCTGCGTCCCATTGGAACGCGGAGCGTCCCTTGAGGCATTCCCACGCGGAGCGTGGGAACGATCAATCAGAAGATCGCAGCCTTCGGCAGCTCCTGTGCGCGTACGCGTTCTGCACTCATAGGTTTTCTCTCGCCGGCAAATAGAGCCGCTAAATAATCAACGAAGCTGATATTCACCATTGCAAACCCTGAGTGGTTGCTTCGGCTTTTTTGATTGATTCTGTGGCCATCGAAACCTTTGCCCACGGAGAACACCATGGCCAGCGCAATCCTCACTTCCGCCAAACGCGGCGCCTATCTGGCCATCGGTCTGTACCTGGCCGTGGTGCTGTTCGTCAGCATCGGCGCGCAGATGGAACACAGCTTCGACGCCCCGATCGACGTCGCCCACCCCGGCATCCAGTTCGAACTGCGCTCGCAAAGCGCGATGGTCGACAGGGCCGAACTCGCAGGAGTCGGCGGCGCATGAAAGGCTACAGACTCTGGGTCATCGCCAGCCTCGCGCTGATGACCAACGGCGCCTCACTCCTGGGGTTTGGCCAGGGCTCGGTGGGCGGTTTGGCCCGGGCCATAGAGGCCAACCACAACATCGCCCACAACATTGAAAGAGCCAACACGCTGGGGCTGATGGCCGGCAATCCACCGGTCAAGGTCGCGGTGGATTTTCTCGGTCCGTTTGAAGTGGATTGCATGGCGCTGGGCATGTGCAACGCCCTGGCCTGACGAAGATCGTTCCCACGCTCTGCGTGGGAATGCCTCAAGGGACGCTCCGCGTTCCAATGGGACGCAGAGCGTCCC
>NZ_RCOD01000019.1:0-40039 GCF_004307505.1 Pseudomonas sp. Sample_11 | reverse complement strand
CCGCGGCGAAGCCGCCCCACTCAACAATGAGCGCAAGCTCGAGTGCTTTTGATCTTGCTTTTGATCCACCGGCGACATCGGAAGGCTGAGCGGAGGGATTGATCCGGGGGTGGGAGCGCAGCGACCGTCTGGCGCAGCCAGACACAGCGGAAGGAGGTGCAGCGAAGCAAACCGGAGCCGCTGCGCCCGGATCGATCCCGGAGCGAAGGGACCCGAGCCTGCGAGGGCCGAACGTAGGAGCTAGCGTTTTTTGCTTATTTTTTTTCTGGGCCGGCATTCCGGGCGCTTGTAAAAAAGTAAGTCGCCGTCAGGCGAAACCGCCAGCAGCCGCTACCGAAGCAACGGATATTCACCCAATCTCAAGAGCCCGCGCAAGCGCCCCACCAACCCTCGAATAAACCTCCAGAACCCCAGGCACCACCGCCCCCAACCGCAACAAATCATGAGTCAACCCGGCACAAACCTCGACCTCGACCTCGACCCCCTGCCCGCGCAGCCTGTCGACATAAGCCTGCCCCTCATCCAGCAACGGATCAAACCCGGCAAGCAGCACAATAGCCGGCGCCACCCCACGCAGATCCTCCGCCAGCAACGGCGAAAAACGCCAATCCAGATAATCCTCCGGCCCTCGCGCATAGTGCTGATAAAACCACTCCAACGTGTCGTTCTCGAGCAAATACCCCTCACCAAACAACAGCCGCGAATCATGCACCCGTGAAGCATCGGTCACCGGATAACACAACAACTGCGCCTTCGGCGCGATAGCCACCGTGTGCGGTTGCCGCACGGCCTGAATCGCCAGCACCGTCGCCAACGTGGCGCCCGCGCTATCACCGCCAAACGCAACGCGCGAACCATCCAGTCCGAGGCTCGCAGCCTGTTCCGCCAGCCAGGCCAAAGCGTCCTCGCCATCCTCCAGCGCCGTCGGAAAGCGATGCTCCGGCGCCAGTCGATAACCGACCGAGAGCACCGCACACGGCGCGCGCTGACAAAACTCGCGGCAGACGCCGTCGTGGGAATCCAGACTGCCAACCACGAACCCGCCACCGTGGAAATACACCAGCACCGGCAGCGGCGATTCAATACCGTTGGGCCGATACAACCGCAACGCCAGCGCCGCACCGTCACGGGCCTGTGTTTCGATCTCGGTGACTTCAAGATCCTGCGGCGCCGGCCAGCGCAGTTGCGCGGTGGTCTGCTCGAAGGTGGCGCGGGCCTCGCTCGGGGTCAGTTGGTGCATGGCTGGCAGGCCGGCGTCCTGGCTGTCTTGAGCGAGGTCGAGGAAAGCTTCCAGATCAGGGTGTAACGACATCATTAAAAATCCTTGTATCCGCAATAAGACGGGCGCGCCTGGGCAGCGCCCGCGCAAAAGACCGGGCGATCAACTCACCCGCGCCATGCAATGCTCGATCAGCGCTTCAAGCTCACGCTGGTAATCGCTCATCAGCGCATCCATGGTGCCGGCGCGGTAACGCTGGCTGCTGTAGATGCAGCGCAAGGCCAGTTGCCCGTCATAGACCTGGCCGACGATTTCAAGCCAGTTGCCCAGATTCGCCTTGAGGCTGTAGTTGTCGCCGGTCTCCTCCAGTGCCGGCACCAGCAACGCCTGTTCATCGAAGCTCTGGTCGAACTGCCCGAGGTAGTTGAACGTCACCCGTGCCTGCGGCAATGCAGCCAGTTGCGCCGAGATTTCCGGCCCGGCCAGATGACGCAGCACGCCATAGCCGATGCCCTTCTGCGGTACGCCCGCCAGTTGCGCCTGCACATCGATGATCGACTGGCCGATGTCGTCGCCGTCCGGGCGCAAACGCACCGGGAACATGCTGGTGAACCAGCCGAGGCTGCGGCTCAGGTCGATCGATTCGAAGAGGTCTTCGCGCCCGTGCCCTTCGAGCAGAATCAGCGCCGACGGTTGCTGACTCCAGCGGCACAGGGCGCGGCTGAGCGCCGACAGCAGCAGGTCGTTGATCTGCGTGCCGTACACCGCCGGGGCCTGTTTGAGCAGTTGTTCGGTGTGCTCGCGGGACAGCTTGAGCCGCGCCTGCGCCTGTTGCCGCACAAGGTTCTTGCCGCGCGGGTTGTCGCACGGCAGATCAACGCCGGGCTGATCCAGTTGCTCCAGCCAATAGCTCAATTCCTGCTCGGCAATCACCGGCGCCTGCGCCTGCAATGCCTCGGCAAACGAACGATAACTGCTGGTGCGAATCGGCAGTTGCGGCGCCAGCCCCTGCACGCACGCCTCATAAGCGACTTTCAGATCGTCGAGCAGAATCCGCCACGACACGGTGTCGACCACCAGGTGATGAATCACCACCAGCAACCGCGCCTGACCATCCGGCAACGCCACATGCATGACCCGCCAGACCGGCCCGTCATCGAGTTTGAGGCTGCGCTGCGCGAGGTTGGCCAAGGCTTCGACCTCTTCGCTGCTTTGCGCTTCACGGCGCCACAGCACAGCCTCGTCGGACACGCTGGTGCTGTAGCGCTGCAACCAGCGCCCGCCGTTGTTGGAAAAACGCAGGCGCAGCGAATCGTGATGTTGTTCGATCAAGCCCAGTGCCTGTTCCAGTGCATCAAGATCCAGCGGTTGACGTGCGCTGAGCAGCAACGACTGGTTGTAGTGATGCGCCTCGGCCATGCCTTCGGCGAAGAACCATTGCTGGATCGGCAGCAAATTGAACGCGCCCTCTGCGGCAACCTGAGTCAGGTCCGGCAGCGCTTGCCCAGCGCCCTGCTTCGCCACCTGCTGCTCGACAATGCAGGCGATGGTTTGGTAGCGCATCAGATCACGCAGTTTCAGCTCCATCTGCAGGGTCGGATGGTTTCTCACCCGCGAGATCACTTGCAGGCTGAGGATCGAATCGCCACCCAGTTC
The DNA here is from genome assembly GCF_004307505.1 of Pseudomonas sp. Sample_11. Lineage (NCBI taxonomy): Bacteria > Pseudomonadati > Pseudomonadota > Gammaproteobacteria > Pseudomonadales > Pseudomonadaceae > Pseudomonas > Pseudomonas sp. Sample_11. The sequence goes on along the minus strand of NZ_RCOD01000019.1, from coordinate 37,164 downwards.
AAAGAAGTTATCGCTGATACCGACCTGCTCGACCTGCAACACCTGCGCCCAGATTTCCGCCAGCAGGCGTTCCTGCTCGGTGCGCGGGGCAACATATTCGTCGCTTTTGAACTCCGGCTCCGGCAGGGCCTTGCGATCGAGTTTGCCGTTGGGCGTAACCGGGAACGCGCTGAGGCAGACGATCTGCGCCGGCACCATGTATTCCGGCAGCGAAGCACGCAGCCCGGCCTTGAGTTCATCGCCGATATCATCACCCGTGGCGGTGACCACATAACCGATCAGTTGCTTGCCGGAGGCATTGTCGCGGGCAATCACCAGCGCATCGCTGACCGCCGGCAACTGACGCAGGCTGGCCTCGACTTCGCCCAGCTCGATGCGGAAGCCACGCACCTTGACCTGATGGTCGATGCGCCCGACGTAATCGACCACGCCGTCTGCGCGACGGCGCACCAGATCGCCGCTGCGGTACAGGCGCTCGCCAGGGGCAAACGGGTTGGGCACGAAGCGTTCGCCGGTCAGATCGGGGCGCCCGTAATAACCGCGAGCGACGCCGTAACCGCCGATGTACAACTCACCGGCAAAACCCGGCGGCAGCGGATTCAGATCGTCGTCGAGCACGTACAGCGAACGCGCACCGACCGCGCGGCCGATCGGCGCATACGCCGCTTCGCAGTGCTGGCTGATGGCGACCTTCCAGAGCATCGGCGTGACCACGGTTTCGGTCGGGCCGTAGCCGTTGGTGAAGTATTGCGGACGCAACGCCGCTTTCACCTGTTCGAAAGTCTGCTCCGGCACCGCATCGCCACCGAAGCAGTAGATGCGCACTGGCGGCGGTGCGATGCCGCTGGCGGCGGCGTACTCGGCGAGTTGCTTGAGATAGGCCGGCGGGAAGCAGGCGATGGTCACGCCGTAATCGTGCAGGGCCTGATAAGTCTGCTCCGGGGTCCACAGACAACCGTCGCGAATCACCAGACGACCGCCGCTGTACAAGGTACTCAGCCAGCGTTCATGGGCACCGTCGAAAGCGAACGACATGAAGTGCAGCTCGCAACTGCTCGCGTCCATTTCGTACAACTCGGCGATCGCCTGGCAGTGCATGCTCAGCGGTCCCTGGGTCACGGCCACGCCTTTCGGCCGTCCGGTGGAACCGGAGGTGTAAACCAGATAGGCCAGGCTCTGCTCGTGAACATCGCAGACCGGGGCAGCATCGCTGTAGAGACTGCGATCGAGTTGATCGATTTCCAGACGCAACACGCCATGCGGCGCCGGTAACGTCGCGCGCAGGCTGGTTTGCGTCAGCAGCAGGGCCATGCGCGAATCTTCGATCATGTACGCCAGACGCTCCGGCGGGTAATCGATGTCCAGCGGTACGTACGCCGCACCGCTCTTGAGCACGGCGAGGAAACTCACCAGCATTTCCAGCGAGCGCGGCAACGCCACGCCGATCACCACTTCCGGCCCGGCGCCGTGGGCGATCAGGCACTGCGCGAGTCGATTGGCCTGCCGCTCCAGCTCTGCGTAGGTCAGGCTTTCGCCGGCGCATTGCACTGCGATCGTGTGGGGTTGCTGTTGCGCATGACGGCTGATCAGCTCCGGCAGCAACTGCGGCGCGTGGCGGTGGGAAGGCTCGGCGCTCCAGGCCTGCGCCGCTTGCCATTGTTCGGCGGACAGACGCTGCAAATTGCCCAGTCGCTCATACGGCGCGGCCATCATCGCCGCGAGGGTATTTTCCAGGGTCAGGCGAATGCCTTCTACCGCCGCGGCGCTGAAGTGGCTGCGCAGGTACAGGTACTCGATCGACAACTCGTCGCCGAGCATCACCGCAAGGTCCATCGGCACGTTGGTCACGCCGTGGCCGATGGATTTGCCGAAGGTCAGCTCGGTGTCGGTTTCTTCCTGCAAGCGCTCGTCGATCGGGAAGTTCTCGAACACCACGATGCTGTCGAACAGCGCCTGACCACCGAGGTTCGACCAGCGCTGCACATCGGCCAGCGGTGCCTGGGAATAATCCCGAATGTCGAGGTTGTAGGCCTGTACTTCGCCCAGCCAGTCGGCCAGACGCTGATCGGCCTGTGGGGTCTGAATGATCGGCAAGGTGTTGATGAACAGGCCGAGCATGTTGCCGACGTTCGGCAGACTTTCCGGGCGCCCCGATACGGTGGCGCCGAAGGTCACCGTCTGCTGACCGGTGTAGCGTTGCAACAGCAGCAGCCACGCGCCCTGGATCAGTGTGTTGGGGGTGATGCGCAGGTCGCGGCAGAACTCCAGCAGGCGTGCGGTTTGCGCCTTGTCCCAATTTGAATAGAGCGCATCGTGACCAGTAACGTCGGCACTATGGCGCGGGTGCATCGCCTGACTCAGCGCGGTCGGTTCGTTGACCACCGCCAGACGCGCCTTCCAGAACAGCTCCTGGGCATCCTGATCCTGCGCCTGCAACCAGGCAATGAAGTCGCGATAGCGGCCGTTTTCGCCAGTCACCTCGCCCGTGGAGTAGTACTGCAAGACCTCGCCGAACAACCGCGAACTGCTCCAGCCGTCCATCAGGATGTGGTGGCTGGTCCAGATCATCTGGTACTGCTCGTCGCCCAGCTGCAGCAGGGTCACCCGCTGCAAACGCGCTTCGGCCAAGTCGAAGCCCAGCGCGCGATCAGCGCTGGCGAACTCGGCAATCGCCGCCTCGCTGCAATCCTGCCCACGCCAATCGAGCACTTGCATCTGCAGCGGCGCCTGGCGATGGACGACCTGCAACGGCTTGGCCAGCCCATCCTGCCAATGGAAACTGGTGCGCAGGATGGCCTGACGGGCGATGATGAATTCCCAGGCCCGGCGGAAACGCTCCACGTCGAGGCCCTTGATCGGCAGGCTGACCTGTTGCACGTAGAGGCTGCTGCCGTTGTCCGACAGCGTATGGAACAGCATGCCTTCCTGCATCGGCGACAGCGGATAGACGTCTTCGATCAGCTCCGCCGGCACCGGCAAGGCATCGAGTTGCGCCTGATCCAATTGCGCCAACGGGTAGTCGGCGGCGCCGGCGGATTGCGCGTCTGCCAGCGAAACCACTGCGGCCAGTTTCTGCACCGTCTGCTGCTGGAACAGGTCTTTGGGCGTGAAGCAAATGCCCTGCTGCCGCGCGCGGCTGACCAGTTGAATCGAGATGATCGAATCGCCGCCGAGGGCGAAGAAATTGTCGGTCACGCCGACCTGCTCGATCTTCAGAATGTCCTGCCAGACCTCGGCCAACTGCTGCTCCAGCGGCGTCGAAGGCGCGACGTAATCGCGTTGTGCCTGGCTGGCATCCGGTGCCGGCAAAGCCTTGCGATCGAGTTTGCCGTTGGGTGTCAGCGGCAATTGTTCGAGGAACAGCCACTGCGCCGGCACCATGTAGTCCGGCAGATGCGCCTTGAGCGCGGCTTGCAACTCAGCACTCAGCGCGTCCAGTTGCGCGGGGCTTTGATCGGCTTCGGCCGGTACCACATAAGCCACCAGTTGCTGGCCGCTGACGCCGTCCACCGCCAGCACCACGCCTTCGCGCACGCTGGCCTGGGCCAGCAGACGCGCTTCGATTTCGCCCAGTTCAATACGGAAGCCACGCACCTTGACCTGATGGTCGATGCGGCCGACGTATTCGATACGGCCGTCGTCCAGCCAGCGCGTCAGGTCGCCGGTGCGGTACATGCGCTCGCCGTTGCTCGCCAACGGGTTGGGCACGAAACGTTCGGCGGTCAGGCCCGGGCGCAACAGATAGCCACGGGTGATGCCGTCACCGGCCAGATACAGCTCCGCTGCGATGCCGAGCGGTGCTGCCTGCAATTGCCCGTCGAACAGGTACGCGGTGGTGTTGCGCAGTGGCCGGCCGATATTGGCCTGGCCGCCGAGTTCGCGACGGGTCCAGGTCGAATACGTGGTGTCTTCGGAAGGCCCGTACAGGTCGTAAACGTGGGCGACCGAAGTCTCGCGGTACAGGGTGTCGACCAGCGCCTGCTTGAGCGGCTCGCCGGCCAGATTGATGATGCGCACGCCCGGCGGAATCTGGCCGATGCGTTGCAACGCGGCAATTGCCGACGGCACGGTGTTGATCAGGCGCACCTGATCACGCTCGGGCAAGTCCGGCAGCTCCAGGGCATTGCGCGCCATGACCATGGATCCGCCGCGCGCCAGGGTGACGAAAATCTCCCACACCGACAAGTCGAAGCACACCGACGTCGACGCCAGCACGCCTTGCAGATCGTCCTCGCTGTAGACCTCGGCGGACCAGTGAATCAGCGCCTGTACGTTGCGATGGGCGATGGCCACGCCTTTCGGTTTGCCGGTGGAACCGGAGGTGTAGATCACGTAGGCCAGATTGGCCGCGTCGGCGCGCGCCGGCAGGTTGTCCGGCGCTTGCGATGCAAACGCCTCGCCGCCGGCCTCGACCAGCACCACCTGCGCTTCGCTGGACGGAAGTTGCGCGAGCAACGCTTGCTGGGTCAGCAGGACTTTCGCCTGGCTGTCATCGAGCATGTAGGCCACGCGGTCGGCCGGGTAGTCCGGGTCCAGCGGCACGTAGGTGCCGCCGGCTTTGAGCACTGCCATCAGGGCGATCACCAGTTCCGCCGAACGCGGCAGCGCCACGCCGACGCGCACTTCGGCGGTGACACCCAGCGTCACCAGATGCCGGGCCAACTGGTTTGCCCGCCGGTTCAGTTCGCCGTAATTCAAGGCCACGCCGGCATGACTCAACGCCAGTGCCTGCGGATGTGCTGCGACCCGTGCTTCAAAGCTCTGCGAAATCAACCGCTCGGCCGGATAAGCCGCGTGATTGTCGTTCCACTGCGCCAGCGTCTGCCGCTCGGCCAGCGGCAGCAGACCGATCTCGCCGAGTGCCCGCTGCGGCGCTGCGATAAATTGCTCGAGCACTTCACGCAAATGCGCCGCCAGAGCAAGCACGCTGCGTTCGGCAAAGTGTTCGGTGAGGTAGTTGAAATCGAGGTTGAGCACTTCGCTGGCGCCGGCAATCAGGGTCAGACCGTAGTTGGTCTGCTCGCGATGCTCCAGACCGGAAAAACGCAGCCCGCCCGGATTGGCCTCCAGCGCTTCGGACACCGGGTAGTTCTCGAACACCAGCAAAGTGTCGAACAGCGCTTCGCCACTCAATGCGGCCAGACGCTGAATGTCCTGCAACGGCGTCTGTTCGTAGTCGCGCAACAGCAGGTTCTTGTCCTGCACGCTGCGCACCCAATCGCCGACGCTGAGGGTGGCCTGCGGGCTGGCGATCACCGGCAGAGTGTTGATAAACAGCCCTAGCTGTTCTTCGATGCCCGGCAAATCCACCGGACGCCCGGATACCGTAGCGCCAAACGCCACCGTGGCCTGCCCGGTGTAGCGCTGCAACACCAGCAGCCACGCGGCCTGCACCAGGCTGTTGAGGGTCACCTGTTGCTGACGGGAGAAGGCGTTCAGACGCTGGGTCAACGCTTCGTCGAAATGCAGACGATGCATCTGTTTGCCCGGCCCCGGCACGGTGCGTCCGTGGCAGGCCGAGGCCAGTCGGGTCGGTTCGTCGAGTTCGGCCAGTTGCCCGCGCCAGAATTCCTGCGCGGCTGCCTTGTCCTGGCCCTGCAGCCAGACCAGAAAATCGCGATAGCGGCCCTGTGCGCTCGGCACCGGCTGGCCGGCGTAATCCTGCAGCACTTCGCCGAACATCCGCGAGTTGCTCCAACCATCCATGAGGATGTGGTGGCAGGTAAAAATCAGGCGATGGCGATCGTCGGCAGTGCGCAGCAGGCACAGACGCAACAGCGGCGGATTCTGCAGATCGAAGCCGCGTTCGCGGTCGGCCTGCGCCCGTGCTTCAAGCACTGCTGGCAGATCAGCGGCATCGCGCACGTCGACTTCCGGCATTTCCAGGGTCAGTTGGCGATTGATCACCTGCAACGGCGCGTCGAGGCCATCGCGGCCCCAGATGAAACCGGCGCGCAGCACTTCATGGCGATCGACCACCCGCTGCCAGGCTTGCTGAAACCGCGCGACGTCGAGGCCGTCGATGTCCAGCAGCATCTGATAGACGTAGGCGCTGGCGTCGGCGTCGTACAGGCTGTGGAACAGAATGCCCTGCTGCATCGGCGCCAGCGGATAGATGTCCTCGATGCGCTGGGCGGCAATCGGCAGGCTGTCCAGATGCGCCTGGGACAAACCGGCCAGCGGCACGTCAGACGGCGTGAGCCCGCCCGCATGGCTGAGGCAGTGGTCGATCAATTCACTCAGTGCCACTTCGTAGGCGCGGGCCAGAGCGGCAATGGTCGCTTCTTCGAAGACGTCGCTGCTGTAGGTCCAGGTCAGGCTCAACTGGCCCTGATAAACCCGGCCATCGATGGTCAGCCAGTTGGCCATCGGCGCGTTTGCGTCCTGACCGGCGCCCTTGTCCTCGGTGGCCGGCCGCCACAAGGCGTCTTCGTCGAAGTTGTTATCGAACTGCCCGAGGTAGTTGAACGTCACCTGCGGTTGCGCCAGTTCATGCAACGCCGCTTGTGCGTCGGCGGTGCCGAGATAACGCAGCAAGCCATAGCCGATGCCCTTGTTGGGGATCGCGCGCAGTTGCTCCTTGATGCCTTTGATTGAGCTTTCCAGGCTGGCGTTTGGTGCCAGGCGTACCGGGAACATGCTGGTGAACCAGCCCACGGTGCGGCTCAGGTCGATGTCATCGAAGAGGTCTTCGCGGCCATGGCCTTCGAGCTGCACCAGCGCACTGTCGCTGGCGGTCCACTCGCACAGCACCCGCGCCAGTGCGGTCAGCAGCAGGTCGTTGACCTGAGTGCGGTAGACCGCCGGAGCCTGTTGCAGTAATTGGCGGGTACGTTCGGCGTCCAGCCGCGTGTCGACGCTGCGTTCGAAGCGGTTGTTCAACTGGCCCTGCGGATTATCCAGCGGCAAACCGAGCGGCGCGTCGCGCAACTGCTCGCGCCAGTAGCTCAGTTCGCTGCCCAGCGCCGCGCTTCGCGCATGCTCTTGCAGGCGCAAGCCCCAATCCTTGAACGCGCTGGTCTTGGCCGGCAGGTGCACGCGCTGTCCGCTGCTGATCTGCTGATAGGCGCTTTGCAGGTCTTCGAGCAGGATCCGCCACGACACGCCATCGACCACCAGGTGATGAATCACCAGCAACAGACGCTGACTGGCGTCTGGCAAATCGATCAGCGCCGCGCGAATCAGCGGGCCGTTGTGCAGGTCGAGGCTGCGTTGCAGGTCCAGGCACAGCGCTGGCAATGCCGCGCTGTCGTCCAGCGTGAAAGTGCGTAACAAAACTTGTGGCTGATCCGCCGCGCCGTGGCTTTGCTGCCAGCCCTGCTCGGTTTGGCGATAACGCAGACGCAAGGCGTCATGCTGTTTTTGCACCTGCGCCAGGGCCTGTTGCAGCGCAGTGGCTTGCAGGGTTTTCGCCGGGGTCAGCAGAATCGACTGGTTCCAGTGATGCCGCGCCGGGATGTCGCTGTGGAAAAAATACTGCTGGATTGGCGTCAGCGGCGCGTCGCCAAGCACTTCGCCCTGCTCCGTCTGCACGGCGTCGCTCTGCTGCGCGACGGTGGCCAGACGCTGCACGGTCTGATGCTGAAAAATGTCCTTGGGCGTAAAGCGAATGCCGGCCTGCCGCGCGCGGCTGACCACTTGAATCGAGATGATCGAGTCGCCGCCCAGCTCGAAGAAATTATCGTGAAGCCCGACCCGTTCGACCTTGAGCACGTCCTGCCAGATCTCCGCCAGACGCTGTTCCAGTTCGCTGCGCGGCGCCGCATAGGCCTCTTGCACCTGCGCAACGTCCGGCTGCGGCAGTTGCTTGCGATCGAGCTTGCCGTTGGCGGTCAGCGGCAGCCGGTCGAGGAACGCCCAACTGACCGGAACCATGTAATCCGGCAGGGTTTCGCGCAGGTGCAGCTTGATCGAATCGCGCAGCGCGCCCTGCTCGTCCGCGTTCAATGTCTCGGCCGGCACGACCCAGGTCGCCAGTTGCTGACCGCTGAGGCCGTCCACCGCCAGCACCACCGCTTCGCGCACCTGTGGATGCTTGAGCAGTTGCGCTTCGATTTCGCCGAGCTCGATACGGAAACCACGGATCTTCACTTGGTGGTCGATACGGCCGATGTACTCGATCACCCCGTCGCCGCGCAGCCGTGCGAGGTCGCCGGTACGGTACAGGCGCTGGCCGGCGTTGCGGTTGAACGGGTCCGGCACGAAGCGGGTGGCGCTCATGCCGGCCTGATTCAGATAACCACGAGCGAGACCGGCGCCAGCGATGTACAACTCGCCAATGCAGCCTTGCGGCACCAGGTTGAGCGAACTGTCGAGCAAGTACCACGACAGGTCGACAATCGGCGCGCCGATCGGGCTGCTGTGATTGCTCTGCAGATCGGCCAGCGACAATGGCCGGTAGGTCACGTGCACGGTGGTTTCGGTGATGCCGTACATGTTGATCAGCGTCGGCGCGCGGTCGCCAAAACGCTCGAACCACGGACGCAGATTCTGTACTTCCAGCGCCTCGCCGCCGAACACCACGTAACGCAGGGCATTGCTGCGCGCAGATTCACAGGCAACCTGCATCAACGGCTTGAACGCCGACGGCGTCTGGTTCAGCACCGTGACATTTTCATCGCACAGCAGCGTGTAGAAATCTTCCGGCGAACGGCTGACATCGTGCGGCACCACCACCAGCTTGCCGCCGTACAACAGCGCGCCAAAAATCTCCCACACCGAAAAGTCGAACGCGTAGGAATGGAACAGCGTCCAGCTGTCCTGCGCGCCGAAATCGAACCAGTGCGCGGTGGCGCTGAACAGGCGCATCACGTTGCCGTGCGGCAGCAAGGCGCCCTTCGGTTTGCCGGTGGAGCCAGAGGTGTAGATGACGTAGGCCAGATTGTCCGGCGTGGTCAGGCATGGCGGGTTGCTTGCGATGCCGTGCTCCGGCGCCTGATTCAGATCGAGGCAGATCAGCCCCGGCGGCAGCGGCAATTGCCCGAGCAAATGGCCCTGGGTCAACAGCAATTGAATACCGCTGTCGTCGATCATGTAGCCCAAGCGGTCATCCGGGTAGCTCGGGTCCAGCGGCACATAGGCGCCGCCGGCCTTCAGCACCGCGAGAATGGCGACGATCATGTCCAGCGAACGCTCCACCGCAACGCCGACGCGCACGTCCGGGCCGACACCCTGCTCGATCAGCGTATGCGCCCACAGGTTGGCGCGGTGATTGAGTTCGGCGTAGGTCAGGCGTTGCCCGGCACAGCTCACCGCCACCGCGTCGGCATGCCGCTCGGCCTGAGACTCGATGGCTTGCTGGATGCACTGGGTCAGCGGTTGTTCAATCAGCGACGGATTCCATTGCGCCAACAGCTGTTGCTGCTGGCCGGCGTCGAGCATCGGCAATTGGCCGATGCACCGGGTCGGCTCGGCGACGATCGCCTGCAACAGCGCGGTCCAGTGTTGCGCCAGGCGCTCGATGGTCGCTGCGTCGAACAGGTCAGTGGCGTACTTGAGCACGGCTTCGATGCCGTGGGCCTGCTCGGTGGTGTTGAGGGTCAGGTCGAACTGCGCGGTCTGGCTCTGCCATTCCAGCGGTTCGATGTTCAGGCCGTTCAGGCGCGTGGCGACGCTCGCACGGCGCTCGGCCTGGTGGTTGAACATCACCTGGAACAGCGGACTGTGGCTGAGGCTGCGGCCCGGTTCCAGCGCTTCGACCAGTTGCTCGAAGGGCAAGTCCTGATGCGCCTGCGCCTCCTGCGCCGTCTGTTTGACCTGACGCAGCAGTTCGATAAACGGCAGCTCTGCGTCGATGTCCGCCTTGAGCACCTGGGTGTTGACGAAGAAGCCGATCAGCCGCTCGATTTCCACCCGGCCACGGTTGGCCACCGGCACGCCGACACGGATGTCGCTTTGCCCGCTGTAGCGATGCAGCAAGGCCTGAAACGAAGCCAGCAGCAATACGAACAGGGTGACGTTTTCCTGCCGGGCAAAGGCCTTGAGGGCATGGCTCAGCTCCGGGTCGAGAATCAGGTTATGGCTGGCGCCGGCAAAGCTTTGATCGACCGCGCGCGGGCGATCCAGCGGCAGTTCCAGCACCGGTTGTTCGCCGCCGAGTTTTTCCTGCCAGTAGGCCAGTTGTCGCTCCTGCTCACCGGCCTCCATCCAGTGGCGCTGCCACAACGCGTAATCGGCGTATTGAATCGGCAGGGCCGGCAGACCGGCGTCGTGACCGAGGTTGAAACCGGCGTAGAGCTGCACCAGTTCCTCGATCATCACTTGCAGCGACCAGCCATCGGAAACGATGTGGTGCAGGGTCAACACCAGCACATGCTCAGCGGGGTTGACCTGTAGCAGCGCGGCACGCAGCAACGGGCCGTGTTGCAGGTCGAAAGTCTTCTGGCTCTGGGTCTGGACGAAAGCCTGGATCGAACGCTCCGGGTCATTCGCCAGATCAGCGCTCAGGTTGTGAATATCGAGGGTAAAAGGTCCTGCGGGCAGGACCACTTGCAAGGGTTGCGCGCTGTCTTGAGAGAACACCGTGCGCAAGGTTTCGTGGCGCTCGATCAGCGCCGCAATGCTGCGTTCCAGTGCCGGCACATCCAGCGGCCCCTGCAAGCGCAGGGCCGTCGGAATGTTGTAGGCCGCGCTGTGCGGTGCCCACTGCCACAGGAACCACTGGCGCTGCTGAGCGTAGGACAGCAGCAACGGCTCTTCAGCCGTGCGCTTGAAAACCGGGGCAATGTCAAAGAGGTTGACGCCTTTCTGCTTGAGCAGAACCGCCAGAGCCTTTCTTTGCTTAGCCGAAAGTTGTCCTACCGACTCGATTAACTCTTGCACGCGTTTTTCCCTCTCAAGAAATCAGTTTTTCCAGATCATCGAGGGATAGACGTTTGAGGGCCTCCAGTGATTTAGCCAATTCATCCTGAACGGGCGACATTTCGACGCGCAGGGCTTCGATCCGCGCGCAGAAGTCCTTGAGCGTGTCGGTCTCGAACAGCGCCTTGAGCGGCACCTTGTCGCCGAGACGCTCCTGCACCCGGGTCACCACCAATGTCGCCAGCAACGAATGGCCGCCGAGCTGGAAGAAGTTGTCCGCCAGCCCTACCCGCTCGACTTCCAGCACTTCCTGCCAGATCGTCGCGACCTCCCACTGCAAGTCGCTTTGCGGTGCCTGGTATTGCTCCTGCGTCGGGCTCTCGCCCAACGCCATCAGCGCCTTGCGATCGAGCTTGCCGTTGGGCGTCAGCGGGATCGCGTCGATCAGGTGCAGATGCCCCGGCACCATGTGCGCCGGCAAGCGACTGGCCAAGGCATTGCGCACCCGCTCGGCCAGCGTCGACCGCTCGCTGTCCGGTGCGGCGACGAGGTAGGCATGCAGGTGTTTGCCTGCGGCGCCGTCCTGCGCCAGTACCACCGCCTCACGGACATCGTCGAGTTCCAGCAGGCGTGCTTCGATCTCGCTGAGTTCGATGCGGAAACCGCGAATCTTCACCTGATGGTCGGCGCGACCGATGTACTCGATGTTGCCCTCATCGCCCTGGCGCACCAGATCGCCGGTGCGGTACAGGCGCTCGCCGTTGCTCGCGTAAGGATTCGGCACAAAACGTTCGGCGGTCAGCGCGGCGCGGCGCAGATAGCCGCGCGTTACCCCGGCACCCGCCAGATACAGCTCGGCCGCCACGCCCTCGGGCAGCGCCTGCAACTGACTGTCGAGCAGGTACGCCACGGTGTTGTCCAGTGGCCGGCCAATGTTCGCCCGGCCCATTGGCGTGCGCAGGGTGAAGGTCGAATACGTGGTGTCCTCCGACGGCCCGTAAAGATCGTAGACCTGCTGCACCTGAGTGCTGGCGTAGAGGCTGTCGACCAGACTCTGCTTGAGCGGTTCGCCGGCCAGATTGATCGTGCCGACCGAAGTCGGAATCTGCCCGGCCCGTTGCAACGCGGCGATCGCCGACGGCACGCTGTTGATCAGCGTGACCTGATCGCGCGCCGGCAAGTCCGCCAGCGCCAGGGCGTTGTCGGCCAGCACCAGGCAGCCACCGCAGGCCAGCGTGACGAAGATTTCCCACACCGACAGATCGAAGCAGATCGAGGTCGAAGCCAGCACGCCGCGCAATTGTTCTTCACGATAGACCCCAGCTGACCACTGAATCAGCGCCGACAGATTGCCGTGGCTGATGGCTACGCCTTTCGGTTTGCCGGTGGAGCCGGAGGTGTAGATCACGTACGCCAGATTTTCAGCCGCGAGGTTAACCAGTGGCGCAGCATCCGGGCATTCGCTGGCGACGCTCTCGTCCACCAGCAGCACCTGTGCGCTCAGGCTTTCAGGCAGCATCGCCAATGCCGCTGGCTCAGTGAGCAGCACCGCCGCGCGGCTGTCGTCGAGCATGTGCAGCAAGCGTTCCTGTGGGTAATCCGGGTCGAGCGGTACGTAGGCGCCACCGGCCTTGAGGATCGCCAGCAAGCCGACCAGCATGTCCGGCGTGCGGCGCATGCACACGCCGACGCGCACTTCCGGCCCGACGCCCATGCCTTGCAGCTTGTGCGCCAGACGATTGGCCCGGGTATCGAGGCTTTGGTAAGCGATGGATTGCTCAGCGAACAGCACCGCGTTCGCCTGCGGCTGACGTTGCACTTGCGCGGCGATGTGCGCCAGCACCGTGCGTTGATCCGGCGCAGTAACCGACGCCTTGCCCCACTCGATCGCTTGTTGCCGTTGTGGCTCGGCGAGCAGTTGCAGCACGCCCAGCGGCTGCGTGGCGTCGGCGAGGAACTGCTCGAGCAGGCCTTGCAACTGCGCACTCAACGCGCGAATCGCTTGAGCGTCGAAACTGGCCTGATCGTAGCTCACGCCCAGACTCAGCTCGCGGCCGGTGATCGCCACCAGCGTCAGCGGATAATTGGTCTGCTCCTGACGGCGGATCGCCGAGAACTTCAGCCCCGTCTGCGGGCCCTGCGCCAAGGCCTCCGCCATCGGGTAGTTTTCGAACACCAGAATGCTGTCGAACAACGCCCCGGCACCCGCCCCGGCCCAGCGCTGAATGTCATACAGCGGCGTGTGTTCGTGCTCGCGCAAGGCCAGGTTGAGGTCTTGCACCTGTTGCAGCCATTGGCTGACGCCGATCTCTGGCGATGGCGCTGCCACCACCGGCAAGGTGTTGATGAACAGGCCGATCTGCTGCTCGACACCCGGCAAATCGGTTGGCCGCCCGGCGACAGTCGCGCCGAACGTCACGTGATCCTGGCCCGTATAACGCTGCAGCAGCAGCAGCCACGCCGCTTGTACCAGCGTGTTGAGGGTGACTTTCTGCTCGCGGGCGAAGCGGTTGAGTTCAGCGGTCAACTGTTCACTGAACATATGCTGGTGATCGGCATAGCCGCTGGCCGCGTGCCTGACGGGTATGGCGCTGGCCAGTCGCGTCGGCTGTTCAAGGTCCGCCAGCGCCGCACTCCAGAACTGTCGACTGGCCTGCTGATCGCGCTGGCCGAGCCATTCGATGTAATCGCGATAACGCCCCTGCCCTGCGCTCGGCGTGATGCCGGCGTAGCGTTGCAGCACTTCGCCGAACAACTGCGAAGTGCTCCAGCCGTCCATGAGGATGTGATGGCAGGTGTAGATCAGGTGATGAGTGTGCTCATCGGTGCGCACCAACGTCACGCGCAACAGCGGTGCGTCGAGCAGATCGAAGCCGTTATGCAGATCTTCAGTGGCGAGATGATCAAGCGCGGCATCCAGGCCAGCGCGACCGCGCCAGTCCTGCACCTGCCACGGCATCTGCACACGGCCGCGCACCACCTGCACCGGCGCGGCGGCATCCTGCGGCCAGACGAACGCCGTGCGCAAAATGTCGTGGGCATCGAGGGTCTGCTGCCAGGCCTGGCGGAAGCGCTCGGCGTCGAGCTGCTCGACGTCGACGCGCAGCTGATTGGTGTAGGCCGGGCTGTCCGGCTCGTTGCGGCTGTGGAACAGAATGCCTTGCTGCATCGGCGACAGCGGGTACAGATCGACGATGTCACGCGGCGCCATCGGCAGCGCCGACAGCTGCGCCTGGGTCAGGTTGGCGAGTTTGAAGTCCGACGGTGTCACGCCACCGGCCGCGCTGTCGCAGCAATGTTCGATCAGGCGTTGCAGTTCGCGGCGATAGGCCTCGGCCAACGCCCCGATGGTCTCGGCGCGGTACATGCCGGTGCCGAAGGTCCAGGTCAGTTCCAGCTCACCACCGAGGACCTGACCGTCAACACTCAGCCAATTGCCCAGCGGCGCTTGTCCATCCTGATTGGCGCCGGTGCTGTCAGCGCTTGGCAGGAACAACGCGCCTTGCTCAGCGTTGAACGCGCCGTCGAACTGACCGAGGTAATTGAAGGTCACCCGTGGTTGCGCCAGCGTCTGCAACTCGGCTGCACGCGTGAGGTAACGCAGCACGCCATAACCGATGCCTTTGCCCGGCACCGCGCGCAGTTGCTCCTTGATCGCGCACAGCGACGCAGCGGGATTGGCCTGCGGAGTCAGGCGCACCGGGAACAGGCTGCTGAACCAGCCGACCGTGCGGCTCAGGTCGATGTCGTCGAACAGGTCTTCACGACCATGGCCTTCGAGCTGGATCAACACCGACGGCTGCTCGCTCCAGTCACACAGCACCCGCGCCAAAGCCGTCAGCAACAGATCGTTGATCTGCGTGCGATAAGCCGCCGGGGCGACTTTCAGCAGCTTGTCGGTCAGTGTCTGGCTCAGGCGCGTACTGGCACGGGCGGCCAGTGCGCGGGTCTGGCTGTCCACGGCGAAATCTTGTGGCAGTGCCGCGTCTTCCGCCGCCAGGGTCTGGCGCCAATAATCGCGTTCGCCGGCCAGCGCTTCACTCTGTGCATAACGATGCAACTGCTCGGCCCAGTTGTGCAGCGAACTGCTCTGGCCTGGCAACACCGGCGCCGCCCCCGCCGCCAATGCCTGGTAAGACTGCTGCAAGTCCTCAAGCAGAATGCGCCACGACACGCCGTCGACCACCAGGTGATGAATCACCAGCAACAAACGCTGCTCGGCATTCGGCAGAGTGACCAGCACCGCGCGCAGCAAGTGCCCGCGTTGCAAATCGAGGCTGCGCTGCGCCGCGTCGGCCACGGCCGGCAAGGCATCGAGACTGTCCAGCTCGCGCAGCCAAAGCAGTTCGGCATCGCGCTGAGTCTGCGGCAACGCCTGCCAGCTATCGCCCGACTGCACAAAGCTCAAGGCCAGCGCTTCGTGCTGCTCGACCAGCGCCGCCAGCGCCTTACGCAAATGTACGGCGTCCAGCGCCAGGGTCGGTTGCAGCATTACCGACTGGTTCCAATGCTGGCGCTGGGCAATCGGCGTCTCGAAGAAACGCACCTGAATCGGTAGCAACGGCAACGGCCCGCGAGCCACTGGTGCGGCGACGGCAGCCGGTTTGGCTTCGATCAGTCTGGCCACGGCAGCCAGTTGGCCGATGGTCTGTTTTTCGAACAACTGCTTGGGGCTGAGCTTGATGCCCTGGCGCTTGGCCCGGGCGATGATCTGCAAGCTGAGGATCGAGTCGCCGCCCAGTTCAAAGAAGTTATCGCTGCTGCCGACCCGCTCAAGCTTGAGCACCTCAGCCCAGATCGCGGCCAGTTTCTCTTCGATCTCACCGACCGGCGCGACGAACTGCTGGCTGACCACGCCGGGCACTGGCAAGGCACGCTTGTCGAGTTTGCCGTTGGCAGTCAGCGGCAGCTTTTCCAGCAACAGCAACTGTGCCGGCACCAGGTAATCCGGCAGCCGCGCCTGCAATTGCTCGCGCAGATCCTGCGCCTGCACCTTCGCGCCCGCTGCCGGCACGCACCACGCCAGCAGTTGCAGGCGCGCCGGATCGTCATCCAGTGGCAGCGCGAGCACGGCGGCTTCGCTGACGTCATCGAGGCTGAGCAACACCCGCGCGACTTCCGCAGGCTCCACACGGTAGCCGCGAACTTTGACCTGATCGTCGGCACGACCGATGAACTCAAGCGCCTGCTCGCGATTGCGCCGGACCCGGTCGCCGCTGCGGTAGACCCGCGCGCCCGCTGCGCCGAACGGGTCGGGCAGGAAGCGTTCGGCGGTCAGCGCCGGCTGATTCAGGTAACCAAGGGCAACGCTGTCGCCGCCGATGTACAGCTCACCGGCGACCTGATCGGCCACTGGGTTGAGCACATCGTCGAGCACATAGACATGAGCACCGACCAGCGCTGTGCCGATTGGAACACTGCGCGCCTGGGCGGCGAGTTCTTCGACCTCGTGGGTCAGCACGCCCACGGTGGTTTCGCTCGGGCCATAGTGGTTGATCAGACGACAGCCCGGTTTCAGTTGCTGCACACGCTCGACCAGCGCCGGCGAACAGGCTTCGCCGCCGACGATCAGTGCGTGTTCCGGCAGCACATCGGCAGGCTTGGCCGCCTGCAACAGTGCGGCGAGATGCCCGGGGACGATTTTCAGCACACCAACGCGATGGCAGGCCATGTATTCGGCAAAGCGATCCGGGTCGAAGCCGAGTTCTTCCGGCAGCACATGCAGCAGTCGGCCCGAGCACAACGCACCGAACAGCACGGTGAAGCCAAGGTCGGCGGCGATGGTCGAGACCAGCGCCATGCTCGCCTCCGGCGCCGGCGCCAGACGCTCGAGTATGCCGCGCACGTAACTGCCCAGCGCGCCGTGGCTGACCAGCACGCCCTTGGGTTGCCCGGTGGAACCGGAGGTGTGAATCACGTAGACCGGCGACTGCGCATACAGCGTCAGTTCAGGCGCGGACGTCGGCAGTGACTGCCATTGCCCCGGTGCAAACTCCAGACCCTGACAGCCCTCACCCGCCAATTCGCTGAGCCGTGCGTCGCCTTCAGCACCGATCATCGCCCGCGCCTGCGCAGCGCCGAGCATCTGCTTCAGGCGCGCGCTTGGCGCCTTGACGTCGAGCGGCATGTACACCGCGCCAGCCTTGAGAATCGCCAACAGGCAAGTCAGCCAGTCCAGCGAACGTTCCAGCAGCACCGCCACCGGGTCGCCGACATCGACGCCCTGCGCACGCAAATAATGGGCGAGACGATTGGCCTCCTCATCCAGCGCCTGGAAAGTCACCGTTTGCTTGAGATCCCGAGCGGCCAACGCCTGCGGCTGCCGCGCCACTTCACGCGCCCAGTGCTGCAACACCGTCAACGCCGGTTCGCGTTGGCTGGCAAGCGCAGCAGGCCGTGGCGTCGCTACCATATGCAATGGCGCCTGCGGCGAGTCGAGCAACTGGGTAAACAGATCCAGCAACATCGGTACAAAACCGGCGACCGTTTCCGCCCGATAGAGATCGCTGGCGTAGGTCATCTGGCCGTGGATCAGCGCGCCGTCGTCGGTGATATCCAAGGCCAGATCGAAGTGCGTGCCGTCCTTGGCCAGCGGATATTCGCTGACGGTCAGGCCGGGCAAGGCCATCGAGCGCTGTTTCTGCATGCCGACGTTCTGGTTGAACTTGGCCTGGAACAGCGGGTTGTGGCCCAGGGTGCGTTCGGCGACCAATTCGTCGACGAGTTGCTCGAACGGCAATTCCTGATGCGCCTGCGCGCCGAACGCCGCTTCACGCACCTGCGCGAGCAAATCGGCGAAACTGCCGCGCTCATCGACCTGGCAACGCAGCACCTGGGTGTTGACGAAGAAACCGATCAGCCCCTCGACTTCGGCGCGGCCACGGTTGGCATTCGGCACGCCGACACGAATGTCCCGCTCGCCGGCCAGACGCGAAAGGAACAGCGAGAACCCCGCCAGCACCAGCATGAACAGGCTGATGCCCTGGCTGCGCGCGAAGACGTTGAGCTGCTGCGAAAGGTCAGCACCGAAATCGAAACTCAGGGTCTGTCCTGCAAAGCTTTGCGTCAGCGGTCGGGCAAAGTCCGGCGCCACTTCCAGCAGCGGATGTTCGTCGCCCAATTGCTGACGCCAGTAGTCGAGCTGGCGTTCACCCTCGCCGGCCTCCAGCCAGCGCCGCTGCCAGATCGCATAGTCGGCGTACTGCAACGGCAGCGCCGGCAATTGCGGCTCGCGCTGCAGGCTGAACGCCTGATAGCACTGCACGAATTCCTTGACCATGACGTCCATCGACCAGCCATCGGAGACGATGTGATGCATGCTCACCACCAGCACGAACTCATCGTCGGCCAAAGCAAACAGGCTGGCGCGCAACAGCGGGCCGTGGCGCAGATCGAACGGTTGCGCGGTGACGTCTTGCACGTGTTGCGCGAGCACTTTTTCGCGCTCTTGCACGGCGACGCCGGTCAGATCAAAGCGGTCCAGTGCAATTTTCTGCTGCTCGAGAATCAGCTGATGCGCTTGATCGCCGTCGATGTGAAATACCGTGCGCAACACTTCATGGCGCGCCAGCAGATGATCGAAAGAGCGGCTCAGGGCTGACTCATTCAGCGAACCTTTGAGGCGCAAGCCAGCGGCCATGTTGTACGCGGCGCTGTGCGGTTCCAGTTGCCAGAGAAACAGCAGGCGTTGCTGGGCGAACGACAGGGGAATCTGCGCGCAGTCGTGGCGGCTGACCGGCAGCGGCAACAGGCTGAAATCCTTGCCCTCCTCGCGCAATTTGGCCAGAAACAGCCGACGCTGTTCCAGCGGCAGGCCGACGAACCTTTTTGCAATACGTTCCGCCATCGTGCCGCTCATACTTCTTCTCCTTGCAAAGCATTCATGAACTGATCCAGGTCGGACCAGTCGTCGTCGCCGCTCGCCTCGGCCAATTGCCCGAGCACCTCGGCGAGATCCGCCAGCAGCGGTTTTTCAAACAGGCTGCGCAGCGGCAGCACCACGCCCATCTGCTCCTTGACCCGCGCAATCACCTGCGCGGCCAGCAACGAATGGCCGCCCAGTTCAAAAAAGTGATCGTCCAGGCCCACACGCGGCACGTGCAGCACCTCAGCCCAGACCTGCGCCAGACATTGTTCGGCCGGTGATTGCGGGGCGCGGTAATCGCCCTGCAACTGCGCCGGATCCGGCGCTGGCAAGGCCTTGCGGTCGAGCTTGCCACTCGGTGTCAGCGGCAGGTTCGCCAGCAACAGCAGATGCCCCGGCACCATGTAATCCGGCAGGCTGGCTTGCAGCGCCGCGCGGGTCTGCTGACGGAAGGCCGTTTGCGTCGCCGCCCTGGCAAGCATCGCAGGCTCCGTCACCACGTAGGCGACCAGTTGCGCACCGCCGGCGAACGGCACCGCCAGCACCACCGCTTCGCGAACGCCGGGACATTGCTGCAGGCGCGATTCGATCTCGCCCAGTTCGATGCGGAAGCCGCGAATCTTCACCTGATGATCGGCCCGACCGACATATTCCAGCGCGCCATCGCTGCGCAGCCGTGCACGGTCGCCGGTGCGGTACAGGCGCTGGCCGTCGGCAAACGGGTCGGCGATGAAATGCTCGGCACTGAGGCTCGGCTGACGCTGATAACCGCGCGCCAGCCCCGGCCCACCGATGTACAACTCGCCCACCGCACCTTGCGGCAGCAGGTTCAGATCATCGTCGAGCACGTACAGACGCCGCGCTGCCAGTCCGAGGCCGATCGGCATGCCGCGCCACGACACGTCCTGCGCGGTCAGCGCGGTGCAGTCATGAATCGTCGAGACCACCGTGGCCTCGGTCGGGCCGTAGGTGTTGAGCAAACGCACATGCCCCAGGCCGGCCTGCTGCCACAAGCGCAAACCGTCCACCGCCATGGCTTCGCCGCCGACGTGAATCTGCCGCAGCGCGCCGAAACTGGCCGGCGGTTTCGCCGCGTATTCCTGCACCAGCCAATACCAGTAGGCCGCCGGCAGGTCGGCCAGAGTGATGCCGTGATCGATGATGACCTGATGCAGCGTCGCGCTGTCCCACAACGGCGCGTCGCGCATGACCACGCTCGCGCCATGGCACAGCGGCGGGAAAAACTGCTCGACGAAACCGTCGAAGCTGCTGGTGGCGAATTGCAGAACCCGGTCGCCTTCGCGCAGATCGCTGTAGTCGATGGCGCGGGCGATGAACTCGCTCAGCGCGCCATGACTGACCGCCACGCCTTTCGGCCGCCCGGTGGAGCCAGAGGTGTAGATCACGTACGCGAGGTTGTCGGCTTCGATAGTGACCGGCAGGTTGTCGCTCTGCTCGCTGGCGGGCAATTGCTCCAGACACAGGCACTCGATGCCGTCGAGTGGCGGCAGGCTGGCGAGGCTTTGCTGGTCGCTGAGCAACAGTTTCAAACCACTGTCAGCGAGCACATGGCGCAAGCGTTCGGCCGGGGTCTGCGGATCCAGCGGCACATAGGCACCGCCGGCCTTGAGCACGGCCAGCAGCGCCACCGCCAGGTCCAGCGAACGCCCCAGCGCGACGCCGACCAATACGTCCGGGCCGACACCCTGTGCGCGCAACTGACGGGCCAAGCGATTGCTGCGGGTGTTGAGTTCGTCGTAGCTGAGTGCCGGCGCAGGCGCTGTGGCCAACAGCACCGCCGGGGCTTGCGCAGTGCGCGCGACTTGCGCTTCGAACAGGCTTTGCACGCTGGTAAACCGAGGCACGGGTGCAGTCGCTTGTATCAGCGCTTGCCGTTCGCTGTCGGCGAGCATCGTCACTTCGCCGATCAACTGCTGCGGATCACGGCACACCGACTGGAGAATGTTGCGCCAATGCCCGGCCAGCGCGGCGATGGTCGCGGCATCAAAAATATCCGTGGCGTACGTGAAGGCGGCAAACAGTTGCTCGCCCTCCTCGCGGGTGTCGAGCATCAGATCACTGGTGGCCGCGTGTTGCCGAGCGCTGCCGGCCAGTTGCTCTTCGCTCAGATAACCCACGCGCAAGCCTGAAGCGAGTTGCGCCTGATGCAAATCGGTAACCAGCGGCTGGTGGTTGAACATCACTTGAAACAGCGGATTGTGGCTTTGGCTGCGCGCCGGTTGCAGGGCTTCGATCAAGGCGTCGAACGGCAGATCCTGATGGGCCTGAGCGCCCAGTGCAGCCTGGCGCAGGTTCTGCAGCAACTCAGTGAAGGGCGTTTGTGCGGTGACCGCGCTGCGCAGAATCTGGGTGTTGACGAAGAAGCCGATCAGGCCCTCGGTTTCACTGCGGGTGCGGTTGGCGATCAGCCCGCCGACACGAATATCGGTCTGGCCGCTGTAGCGATGCAACAGGGTCTTGAACGCCGCCAGCAACACCACGAACAAGGTCACGCCCTGACGCTGGGCAAGGTTTTTCAGTTCTTCGCGCAGGGCAGCGTCGATCACCGTTTCCAGGCGTGCGCCTTGATGGCTGGCTTGCGCCGGATAGGCGCGGTCGGTGGGCAATTCCAGCACGGGATGTTCGTCGCCCAGTTTCGTGCGCCAGTAGTCCAGTTGCCGCTCGCGCTCACCGGCCTCCAGCCAGCTGCGCTGCCACAGCGCATAGTCGCGGTAATGCACGGTCAAGGGCGCCAGCGTCGGTTCACGCCCGGCGACCAGCGCGTCGTAAGTGCGCATGAATTCGTCGATCAGAATGTTCATCGACCAGCCGTCGGCGATGATGTGATGCAGGGTCAGCAGCAACACATGTTCCTGCGCGGCCAGGCGCAACAGCCGCAGACTCAGCAGTGGGCCGTTCTGCAGGTCGAAGGCCTGGGTCGCCTCGGCCATCATGTGCTGCTGCGCCAGCGGCCAGCGCTGGGCTTGGGGCAATTCGCTCAAGTCAGTTAGCGGCAACTTCAGTGGCTTTGGTTCGGCCACACGCTGGAAGGCACGCTCGCCGTCCTGGCCGAAGGTGGTGCGCAAACATTCGTGGCGCGCCGCCAGACGACTGAAGGCCTGCTCCAGTGCCTCGACTTGCAACTCACCATCCAGACGCACAGCCATCGGCAGGTTGTAGGCGGCGCTGGTCGGCTCCAGTTGCCAGAGAAACCACATGCGCTGCTGCGCGTAAGACAGGCCGTCACGCTCGGCGATGCCGTCGCAGGCGGTCATGGGCAGCTGCGCAAAATCGATGCCTTCGCGGGCCATGCCGGCGAGGAACAGACGGCGTTTGTCCTGGGGCAATTCGATAAAGCGGCGGGCTAGTTTCTGTGCGTCTGCGGCATTCATGCGTGGAGTCCTTGCTGATCGGCGGCGTGACCTGGAGACCCGGTCGTATCAACAAGAACGAATGGCCCGCGCGATGATTTAGCGCGCCAGCGGCAATCACGGCCCGACGGTACAAAGGCCAGACAGACAAATGCCGAAGCCGGTACAGGCCCGGATTCGGCATTTGAGTTGAAGGGTTGCGAACAGGTCAGCGCACGTCCTGCGAATGCCCCTCGGCCATCGCCACGATAACTTTGCGCGGCCCTTCGAACGGTGAGCGCGCGTGAGCCGAGAGCATGTTGTCGAGCATCAGCACATCGCCCTCCTGCCAGGGGAAACTGATCGCACAGTCGTCGAGCACCGCACGAATCTGCGCCAGCACTTCGTCTTCGATCGGCGAGCCGTCGCCGTAGTAGACATTACGCGGCAGATCTTCTTCGTCAACGATGTCGAGCAGGCTTTCGCGCACGTCCGCTGGCAGGTTGGAGATGTGAAACAGGTGCGCCTGATTGAACCAGACGTGATCGCCCGTCACCGGGTGCACCGCCACCGCCTGACAGGTCTGCCGCGTGCGCAGCTCACCGTCGTCCTTCCACTCGCAGACAATGCCGTGGGCCTTGCAGTAGGCCTCGACGACTTCGCGGTCTTCGGTGTTGAACACGTCTTCCCAAGCGACATCGAGGCCATTGCCAAAGTTGCGCACGTACATCAGGCCCTTGCTGACGAACCGCTCGCGGATCGCCACGGGGATGCGCCGGTAGACTTCGCGGCTGTCGGCAATCGGCGTCTCGCCTCCGGACCTGGCAGCGATCATGCTGTAGAACCAGATCTTCATCGGCCAGTCGCGGGAATAGGCCTGCTCGTTGTGCAGCGGAATGCTCTGGTGCGCCGGGTATTCGGTGGAGGTGTACACGCCTTGAGTGACGTTGGTGCGCGGCGTCGAGCCGAACTCGTAGTTCAGCAGCGGATGGCCGAAACTCGCGGCGAACTGGCGGAACTGCTCGGCGCCATCGAGGCGAAAACCGCGAAATAGCACACCACCGTCGCGCAGCAAATGCTCGTCGACCAAGGCCTTCAATTCATCGAATACCGCCAACAGATCGGTGTCGGCATCGCCCGCCTCGACCAACAGCGGCAAACGTCCGCGCTGCGGCAGCAACGGCCGCACGGAAAACCCCAGAGCAACAGCCATGACTGGCCTCCTGAAAATGATAGATGAGGCGCGTCTCAGAACGCCGGTTGCGCCGCCTGCGCAAGGCGTCGGTGATGCACTTCCAGATGGGTCTTGATCGTGCGAATGACCCGCGCCTCGTGCTCATGAATGAAGAAATGCCCGCCGGTCATCATGTCCACCGAGAAACTGCCCAGGGTCTCTTTGCTCCAGCCGATCAGTTGTTCGGTGGTGGCGCGGTCTTCCTTGCCACCGAGCACGTGCACCGGGCAATTGAGCAAGGGCCGCTCGGCAGGCGTAAAGCGCCCGCACATCATGAAATCGGCGCGCAGCACCGGCAGGGTCAGGCTCATCAATTCCTCATTGGCGAGGATTTCTTCGCTGGTGCCCTGAAAGGTGCGCAACTGTTCGATGAGCTCTGCATCGCTGCGCGGTTCGGCAAAGCCGCGGTCGTAATCGCTGCGCATGGACGGTGCGGCGGTGCCGGAGGCGAACAGCGCCAGCGGCTCCGGCACACCCAACTCGCGAAAGGCATGGGCCAGTTCGCAGGCGAGCAACGCACCGAGGCTATGCCCGAACAACGCATACGGGCCTTGCAGCCCCGACTTGTGCTCGCGCGCCAGTTGCCGCGCCAGTGCGCGCATGTCGGTTTGCAGGGGCTCATCGAACCGCGCGCCACGCCCCGGCAGTTCCACCGGTTGCAATTGCAGCCACGTCGGCAGTTGACGCCGCCAGCGGCTGTAAACCATGGCGCTGGCGCCCGAATAGGGCAGGCACAGCAATGTCAGCTTGGTCACCGCGCTTTCCTTGAAAAATGTGTCTGCAAGAAAGACGGATCACTCGCCGGACAAATTAGTCGCCCTCCCGCTAAATTCCCCCGCCAGCCGCTCGTTGCCTGTTCAGGAAAAAAACAACAATCGCGAGGGCATCACCGTGGACCTGCAGAGCATTCTGGGCAAGTTGTTCGCCAACGCCGGCGCGGTCGGCATCGAGGGGGTTTTCCAGTTCATTTTCAGTGGGCAGCAGGCGTACTGGTACGACATCAAGACCAGCCAGCGCACGGCAGTCGGGCGCCATCCAAGCCCGGACGTGACCATCGAAGTCGCGGAAAAGGATTTTCTCGGGATCATGGCCGGCGTGGTCAACGTCGAGGAACTGTTCGCCAGCGGTCGCTTGAAGATTGGCGGCAACATGGGCCTGGCGACGATGTTGCCGCAGATCATCGACCACGCCCGCCAAGGTGGCGGCACGGTGGAAAAGGTCGACATGAACAAGCGCTACCCGACGCCGCCACGCTTCAGCGAAAAGCTCACTGCCGCGCTGCCTCGCCAGACCAGCGTCGATCGTCGTGCGCGCGCCGAGTTGAGCCGGCACGAATTCGAAACCCGTTATCTGCCCAACGGCATTCCGCTGGTGATCAGCAATGCCCTGCACGACTGGCCGTTGTTCAGCCTGAGCCGTGAGGAATCGCTGGTGCATTTCGCCGAACTGCAAGGCATCACCCGCCATGGCGATTATGTGAAGAAGACCTTTTCCACCGAGCGTGATTTCCGCTCGACCTCGATGGCCGAGTTCATTGCCTCGCTGGACAGCCCGGCGGTCAAGGGCGCGGACGGCGAGCCGCCGGCGTACATGGGCAATAACATCCTGCCGGCGCAGTTGTTGCAGCAGATCCAGTACCCGCCCTACTTCGACACGTCGCTGTTCATCCCGCCACGGATCTGGATCGGCCCCAAGGGCACGCTGACGCCGTTGCACCGCGATGACACCGACAACCTCTTCGCCCAGGTCTGGGGGCAGAAAAAATTCACCCTCGCCGCGCCGCATCACCGCGAAGCGCTGGGCACCTGGTCGACAGCGCCCAAGGGAGGCCTGGATGGCTGCGATTTCAACCCGGACGCGCCGGACTATGAACGTTTCCCGGCAGCGCGGGAGGTGACGTTTTTGCGGGTGACGCTGGAGGCTGGGGATCTGCTGTTTTTGCCAGAGGGCTGGTTCCATCAGGTGGAATCGGTGTCGACGTCGCTATCCGTCAACTTCTGGATCAACTCAGGACGCGGCTGGTAACCCGATCCCTTGTAGGAGCTGACGAGTGCAACGAGGCTGCGATCTTTTGATCTTGATCTTGATCTTCAAAATCCAAAGTCAAAGTCAAAAGATCGCAGCCTCGTTGCACTCGTCAGCTCCTACAACAGGATTGTTATTTCAAGTGACGGAAACTTTGAAACGCTGAAACCAGTACCACCGCCCCCGCCGCTATCGCCAGCCAAAACCCGCTGCGCGCACCAAACGCATCCACCAGCGCGCCGGAACCGGCGGCGCCGATCGCCACGCCGATGCTCAGTCCGGTCACCAGCCAGGTCAGGCCTTCGGTCAGTTTGGCCGGCGGTACGATGCGTTCGATCAACGCCATCGCCACAATCAACGTCGGCGAAAAGAACAGCCCGGCGATAAATACCGCGATCGACAAGCCGAGGATGTTGCTCGCCAATAACAGCGGCAGCGTGGTCACCGCCGTCGCCACGCCGCCGTAGAGAAACAGGCGCGGCAGCGGCAGTTTCGAACGCATCGCACCGAAGGCGATGCCAGCCAGGCATGAGCCGATCGCGTATACCGACAAAACAATACTCGCCGCTGCCGGCTGGCCCTGATGTTGAGCGAAGGCGACGCTGACCACATCGATGACTCCGACGATCACGCCCATCGCCAGCATCAACGCCAGCAGCCATTGCACGTCGGTCGAGCGAATGATCGAGCCCTGATGCTGCGACTCCTGCGCGTGCACCGGTGGTTCGGTGCTGCGCTGGGCGACAAACACCGTCACGCCGATGGCCAAGGCCAACAGCGCCGCCAGCGGCCCGGCCTCGGGAAACACCGCGACCGACAAGCCCACCGACAGCGGCGGCCCGACGATAAAACACACTTCGTCGAGCACCGACTCCAGCGCATACGCCGTCTGCAATTGCGGCTGGCCACGATAGATCTCGGTCCAGCGCGCCCGCACCATCGCCGACATGCTCGGCATGCACCCGGCCAGCGCGGCGAACACGAACAACGTCCAGTCCGGCGCCTGCAAACGCGTGCACAGCAGCAACATCAATAACCCGCCGCCACCGGTCAGCGCTGCGATCGGCAGCACCCGCCCCTGCCCATAACGGTCCACCAACCGCGATACCTGCGGCGCGCAAAACGCCGTGGCCAAAGCAAACGTCGCCGCCACCGCACCCGCCAGCGCATAACCGCCGTTCAACTGCGCAAGCATGGTGATCAGGCCGATGCCGGTCATGGAAATCGGCATGCGCGCCAGCATCCCGGCCAGCACAAACGCACGGGCGCCGGGGGCGGTGAACAATTCGCGGTAGGGATTTGCCATCGATTGCAGCCTCATCAGGGGCGGCCAAGTTGCCATAGCCTTGAATGCCGTGGAAGCGCGCAATTGTTAGCGGTCTGTGAAGGCCCCTTCGCTCGCACATTCGAAATGCCGTCCCCTGTGGGAGCGAGCCTGCTCGCGAAGGGGCCAGCGCAATCACAGCTTCCAGCAAATGAACTCTCAGCGTCTGCCATCAGTCAGCTACTTAAGTCTCTGGAACCAAGGCGCGAATCGTCATGCAGATTTCCCTCGCTCATCAGGTGGCGCTGGTCACTGGCGCCAGCTCCGGCATCGGCCATGCCGCCGCCAAAGCACTCGCTGCGGCCGGTGCCGCGGTCGTGATCAACTACAACAGCAGCGCCGAACCCGCCGAAGAACTGGCTGCACAGATCAAAGCCGAAGGCGGCAAGGCCCTCGCCATCGGCGCGGATGTTTCAAAAGAAGAAGATGTCGAGCGGCTGTTCGCCGAGACCGTCGAAGCCTTCGGCTCGCTGGACATTCTGGTGGCCAATTCCGGCCTGCAAAAAGACGCTGCCGCCGTGGACATGACCCTCGACGACTGGAACACGGTGATCGGCGTCAACCTCACCGGGCAGTTCCTCTGTGCACGGGCGGCGTTGCGGATTTTCCAGCGTCAGGGCGTGCGCGAAGGCGTGTCGCGCGCGGCGGGCAAGATCATTCACATGAGCTCGGTGCACCAGCGCATTCCATGGGCCGGGCATGTCAATTACGCGGCGTCCAAGGGCGGCGTCGATCAGTTGATGCAGAGCCTCGCTCAGGAAGTCAGCCACCAGCGCATCCGTATCAACAGCATCGCGCCCGGTGCGATCAGCACGGCCATCAACACAGAAGCCACTGAAGGCGCGGCCGGCGACAAACTTCTTGAGCTGATTCCCTACGGACGCATTGGCGATGTCGAGGATGTTGCCAACGCAGTGGTTTTCCTCGCTTCCGACCTGTCCGATTACATCGTCGGCACCACCCTGTTCATCGATGGCGGGATGAGCCTCTATCCGGAGTTTCGCGGCAATGGCTGAGCCTGAAGTGGAACAACAAAGTCCCATCGGTGCCCACGGCATCATCGGCGACATGCGCAGCGCCGCACTGGTCAACGACAAGGGCAGCGTGGATTTTTTCTGCTGGCCGGAGTTCGACAGCCCGACGATTTTCTGCTCGCTGCTCGACACACCTGAAGCAGGGATCTTCCAGCTCGCGCCAGACTTGCCGGATGCGCGCCGGGAACAGATTTATCTGCCCGACACCAACGTCTTGCAGACCCGTTGGCTGAGCGAACACGCGGTGGTGGAAATCACCGATCTGCTGCCCATCGGTGACGATGTCGACGCCCTGCCCCTGCTGATGCGCCGGGTGCGCGTGGTCAGCGGCTCGGCGACGTTCAACCTGCGTTGCGCGGTGCGCCACGACTATGGTCGCGCCGACACCCGGGCCGAGATGGACGCAAAGGATGTGACGTTCCACGCCGCTGGCCAGCCGTCGCTGCGCCTGGCTTCAGATCAAACCCTGCAGATCGATGCACAAGCGGCCGTCGCGCAGTTCACCCTCGAGCACAATGAAACCGCCGCATTCATGCTCGGTGGCAGCGACGACCCACGCTTTGCCGAAGGCGCCGCCGAATTGTGCATGGAGCGCACCTTGAAATACTGGCGCGGCTGGATCGGCCAATCCAACTATCGCGGGCGCTGGCGGGAAATCGTCAACCGCTCCGCCCTCGCCCTGAAGCTGCTGACCTCGCGTCGCCAAGGCGCGATCCTCGCCGCCGCTACCTTCGGCCTGCCGGAAACCCCCGGCGGCGAGCGCAATTGGGATTACCGCTACACGTGGATCCGCGATGCCTCGTTCACCGTTTACGCGTTCATGCGCCTGGGCTTCGTCGATGAGGCCAACCACTACATGCAATGGCTGCGCGGACGGGTCAGCGATTGCTGCGGCAAACCGATGAAACTCAACATCCTTTATGCCATCGACGGCCAGCAGGAACTGCCGGAAACCGAACTCACGCACCTGTCCGGTCACGGCGGCGCGCAGCCGGTGCGCATTGGCAACGGCGCTTATGATCAGATCCAGCTGGATATCTTCGGCGAGCTGATGGATGCGGTGTATCTGGTCAACAAATACGGTGACGCAATTTCCCACGAAGGCTGGCGGCACGTCGGCGAAGTGGTCGATCAGGTCTGCGAAAACTGGCAGAGCGAAGATGTCGGCATTTGGGAAATGCGCGGTGAAACCCATCATTTCCTGCACTCGCGGCTGATGTGCTGGGTGGCGCTGGACCGGGCGATCCGCCTGGCTTCCAAGCGTTCGCTGCCGGCACCGTTCTCCCGTTGGGACCAGACCCGGCAAGCGATCTACACCGACATCTGGGATAACTTCTGGGATGAAGAACGCGGCCACTTCGTCCAGTACAAGGGCGGCACCGCGCTGGACGGCTCGATGCTGCTGATGCCGCTGGTACGCTTCGTCAGCGCCAAGGATCCGCGCTGGCTGTCGACTCTGGAAGCGATCGAAAAAACCTTGGTGCGCGACGGCATGGTCTATCGCTATCGCAACGAAGACGCCAACATCGATGGCCTCAGCGGCACCGAAGGCGCGTTCGCCGCGTGTTCGTTCTGGTATGTCGAATGCCTGGCCCGCGCCGGCCAGGTGGAAAAAGCCCATCTGGAGTTCGAGCAATTGCTGCGATATGCCAACCCGCTTGGGCTGTACGCCGAAGAGTTCGACAGCCATGGGCGGCACCTGGGCAACACACCGCAAGCGCTGACGCATCTGGCATTGATCAGTGCGGCGAGTTTTCTTGACCGCAAGCTGAGTGGCGAGAAGAGTTCCTGGCAGCCGTAGCGGTGAGCGCTTTTTCGCCAGCGCTTGTCAGACCGATCTCTGATCGACAGGTATGTTTCCACAACGGGCCTGCATGCCAGACAACTGGCTCAGGCCCGTATCCGCTGTTAAACCCGTACGCCGGTTACGTCTGGCGACAGTCTGTGTAAAAACCGCACCTGCAAAAACCACTCACGTCACGTTGAAACGCCTCACGCAACGTACGCTTACACGCCGAAATACCTTGTTGCCAGCCGTTACATCCACACCTACCATCCAACGCAATGGTCGAGATAAGAAGCCAATACCCCAGTCAGTTCCCTCTCCCTCTGGGAGAGGGCTAGGGTGAGGGGCTTTTGATCTTTTACGGGCACAGCGGAGCTGTCCAACCACACCCGAATTCAAGGAAGCGGAATGCCTCATCACGTCCAGCGCACCATCGACTCCCCTCTTCGCACCGGGCTGAGCCGCACCCAGCTATGGGAAGCCGCCGACCAAGGCCTGATCAAATGCTGGGAAATCGGCCGCCAGCGCGCCGAACGCTTTCCCGAACTGACCCAGCGCTGCCTCGCCGGTGAATTGCCGGTGCTCGGCTGGAAGGGTGGCGTGAGTCGCAGCCTGAAGAAAAACGAGAAGTACGGCTCACTGAAATATCTGGCGCAGTGGCAGGGTCTGCGCGGTGAGGATCTGGATATTGATCTTGCGCAGGAGCGTTCGCTGATGTGTTCGCGGACGAAGATGAAGGTGACGTTTACGCCGGATCGGACGAAGTATTTCAATCAGGTGGCGGAAGTTGAGGCGTAAGGAGAAGCAGAGATGGTCGACTTACATCAGGAGTTTCAAAGCAGCAGTTTCTTTCACGAAGCGCGTATTGATCGTCGCTCTGCGGATGCCTTGGTTGGTGTCGCAGCGGGACTTGCCGCCGACGGCAAGATCAACCAGCAAGAAGCAGAATTTCTCAAGACATGGATTGAAACTCATCTGGTTCATCTAAGCGATCCGGTGGTTAACATCCTTTACAAGCGCCTTGCCGAGATGCTCAGCGATGGCGTGCTGGATTCGGATGAATCAGTGGAGCTTTTGGGAATGCTTCATCAGTTTGCCGGGCTGCCCGTAGGGTCAATCCAAACCTTTACAGCGACAAATGCCCTACCCTTCGATAATCCTTTCCCAACCTTGAGCTGGACGGATCGCGTCTTTCTTTTTACCGGCGTCATGGCTTACGGGCCGCGTAAGGAATGCGAATTGCGCGTGACTGAGCGAGGAGGACTGATCGGTGGTGCCGTCAGCAAAAAAATTCATTATCTGGTGGTAGGCAGCATCGGTAATGAGCAATGGCTTCACAGTACCTACGGCACCAAGATCAAAAAAGCCGTCGAACTTCGGGACAGCGGCGTACCGATAGCAATCATCAGTGAAGACCATTGGCAAAAAGTGTTGTTTGGTTAGCCTTAGGTCATTGGTCGATCTTCATCAATAGGACCCAAAACGCCTGAAGGCATTGGATCTGCTGCAACGCTGACCGAAAACCGCTCCCGATAAGCCTGCGGCGTCACGCCAATCGCTCGCAGAAAACTGCGCCGCAGCGTTTCTTCACTGCCAAATCCGCAATTGGCGGCGATGCGTTTCACCGGCAGGCCGGTATCGCTGAGCAGTCGGCGGGCGGTTTCGACGCGGATCAATTCGATCGCCCGCGCCGGGGTCTGGCCGGTGTCGGCGCGGTAGTGGCGGATAAAACTGCGCTCGCTCATGCCGGCCTGTTCGGCGAGGGTCGGGATGCCGAGGTCGCAGGTCAGGTTTTCGGCGATCCAGGCGTGCAGTTCATCGAAGCGGTTGCCCTGTTGTTGCAGCGCCAGCGTCACGCTGAATTGCGACTGCCCGCCCGGGCGTTTCAGGAAGACGACCAAGTGCCGGGCGACGTCGAGGGCGATGTCGCGGCCGAGGTCTTCTTCGACCATGGCCAACGCCAGATCGATGCCTGCCGTGACCCCGGCGGAAGTCCACACCGGGCCGTCGTTGATGAAAATCGGATTGGCTTCCACGTGCAGATTCGGATGCTGCGCGGCCAGTTGCTCGCAGCGCGTCCAGTGGGTGACCACGCGGCGACCATCGAGCCAGCCGCTGGCCGCGAGTAGAAAGGCCCCGGTGCATACCGAAGCCACGCGCCGGCAATGAGTGCCGTGCTCGCGCACCCAGTCGACCAGTTGCGAGTCTTCGGCGGCGGGATAAATGCCCCAGCCACCGGCGATGATCAGGGTGTCGCTGGGCGTTTGTGGCAACGGCTCGGCCAGCACCGCCAGGCCAGCCGATGACATCACCGCCCCGCCGCCGCTGGCGATCACGCTCG
Source organism: Pseudomonas sp. Sample_11 (assembly GCF_004307505.1). Lineage (NCBI taxonomy): Bacteria > Pseudomonadati > Pseudomonadota > Gammaproteobacteria > Pseudomonadales > Pseudomonadaceae > Pseudomonas > Pseudomonas sp. Sample_11. The sequence continues at coordinate 5,406 of NZ_RCOD01000019.1, read as the reverse complement.
GCGCATAGGGCGCGGGCAAACCGCGCTGGCGAGCCAGATCGTTGGCCGAGGCGAACACCTGCAGCGGCCCGGTGACATCGAGAATCTGCATATTGGCAAACGCGAGGACGTGAATGGATTTGGGCATTTGGCGTAATTCGTGGGTTGATTGGCGTATGCGCCAGAACCTACGCACCTACAGTGCAGTCGTCCACTTCTTTCAACGGAGCAAGAACGATGACGCTGCAGATCGGTTTTCTGTTATTCCCGCAGGTTCAGCAACTCGACCTGACCGGCCCTTACGACGTGCTCGCCTCGTTGCCCGGCGTGCAGGTGCACCTGATCTGGAAGGACCTGATGCCGGTGACGGCCAGCACCGGCCTGCTGCTGAAACCGACTACGACTTTCGAGGATTGCCCGGATCTGGACGTAATCTGCGTGCCCGGCGGCAGTGGCGTCGGGCCGCTGATGGAAGATCAGCAGACGCTGGATTTCATCAAACGCCAGGCCGTGCAGGCACGTTATGTGACCTCGGTGTGCACCGGCTCGCTGGTGCTTGGCGCGGCGGGTCTGTTGCAGGGCAAGCGCGCGACCACGCATTGGGCGTATCACCAGTTGCTGCCGACCCTGGGCGCGGTTGCGGTGAAGGATCGGGTGGTACGCGACGGCAATCTGTTTACCGGCGGCGGGATCACTGCTGGCATCGATTTCGCCTTGGTGCTGGCGGCGGAACTGGTCGATGCCGATACGGCGCAACTGGTGCAGTTGCAACTGGAATATGCCCCGGCACCGCCGTTCAACGCTGGGAGCCCGGACGTGGCGCCGAGCGCGGTGGTCGATGAAGCGCGGTTGCGCGCGGCGCCTTCGTTGAAGCTGCGCACGGAGATTACCGAGCGCGCGGCGGCCAAACTGGGCCTGCGCTGATCTCCCAGCCAATCACAACCCTTGTAGGAGCTGCCGCAGGCTGCGATCTTTTGATCTGATCGTTCCCACGCTCTGCGTGGGAATGCAGCCGGGGACGCTCCGCGTCCCACAGCCTCAAGATCGCAGCCTTCGGCAGCTCCTACACGTCGATCCCAAGTTATTCGCCGCGCTTCTCACTCTCCTTCACTTGTCCCACCTCCCTCGCCCGTGTAGAAAGCCCCTTCCAGAAATCTCGCACAAGGACTTTCGATGAAGGCACTGCCCTGGCTCTATCTCGCGCTGCTCGGCCTCGGTTACGGATTGGCCCTGAGCTACGGCCAGCTCGGTTGGCTGGCGTTGATCTCCGTGGGGCTTTTGCTGTTCGCCGCATTCGCCGTGCGTCAGCAAGAGGTGCCGGTCGCGCGTTGGCTCGGCCATGGCCTGTTCATCGTTCTGGCCGTGGCACTGGCGATGCACTGGCTGCCGGGCTTCGCCAACGGCCGGGTAATCAATCCGCAACGGTTCACTGACAACGCCGTGCCGTTCGCGATGTACCTCAATCTCGACAAACCGCTGGTGGGCTTCTGGCTGCTGCTGGTCTGTCCATGGATCGTCGCGCGGCGTTCGTTGCGCCTGACGGTCTATGCCACCGCCCTCGCCCTGACGCTGTGCGCGATTCTCGCCCTCGGCGGCGCATTGTTGCTCGGCGTAATCGCCTGGGCGCCGAAGTGGCCGAATCAGGCCTGGCTGTGGGTGCTGAACAATCTGCTGCTGGTGACGCTGGTCGAGGAAGCGCTGTTTCGCGGCTATCTACAGGGCGGGCTGAGCCGTCGCTTCAAGCACCTGCCCTACGGCGACAACCTCGCGCTGCTGTTGGCCTCGCTGCTGTTTGGTCTGGTGCATGCCGGTGCTGGCTGGACCTGGGTGTTGCTGGCGGGACTGGCCGGGGTCGGCTATGGTCTGGCCTACCGTTTCGGCGGACTGGGCGCGGCGATCGCCACCCATTTCGGCCTGAACCTGTTGCACTTCGGCCTGTTCACCTATCCGATGCTGGCCAGTTGACGCAAGCGCCGTTTTGCGACGGCGTACTTAAATCTGAAAAAAAACTTCAATAAAAACCTGTCAGCGCCGACAACCTTTCAAAGCCTTGCGGATTGAAAAACCATGCGTAACAACCAGCCCATTACACAACGCGAGCGGACCTTTCCAGCTCAGCAACGGTTGATTTCCACCACCGATGCCAAGGGCGTGATCACCTACTGCAACGACGCGTTCGTTGAAATCAGCGGGTTTTCGCGGGAGGAACTGATCCGTGCGCCGCACAATCTGGTCCGCCACCCTGACGTGCCGTCGGCGGTGTTCTCGCACATGTGGGGCACACTGAAACAAGGCTTGCCATGGATGGGCATCGTCAAGAATCGCTGCAAATCCGGTGACCACTATTGGGTTAACGCCTATGTCACACCGGTGTTCGATGGCAGCCAGGTGATCGGTTACGAGTCCGTGCGCGTCAAGCCCACCGCCGAACAGATCCGCCGCGCCGAAGCGCTCTACCAACGCATCAACCAGGGCAAGTCGGCGATTCCATCGACGGACAAATGGCTGCCGCTCCTGCAGGACTGGCTGCCGTTCATTCTGGTCAGCCAACTGAGCTTCATGATCGGCGCGACGCTGAACTCGCAGTGGGGCTTTGCCCTCGCCGCCGGTTTGTCGGTGCCGCTGGGCCTGATGGGACTGCAATGGCAGCAACGCGGGCTCAAGCGCCTGCTGCGCTTGGCCGAACAGACCACCTCGGACCCGCTGATCGCGCAGATGTACACCGACAGCCGTGGCGCGCAGGCGCGTCTGGAAATGTCGATCCTCAGCCAGGAAGCACGCCTGAAAACCTGCCTGACCCGCCTGCAGGACACCGCCGAGCACTTGACTGATCAGGCCAAGCAGTCTGACGCCTTGGCGCACAACAGCTCGACCGGCCTGGAACGCCAGCGCGTGGAAACCGAACAGGTCGCCACCGCCGTCAACCAGATGGCCGCCACCACCCAGGAAGTCGCCAGCCACGTACAGCGCACCGCTGACGCCACCCAGGAAGCCAACCGCCTGACCGGCCGTGGCCGCGACATTGCCGGCGAAACCCGCGAAGCGATCCAGCGCCTGTCGGTGGTCGTCGGCGAAACCGGCCTGACCGTGACGCAACTGGCCAAGGACAGCGACGAAATCGGCGGCGTGGTCGACGTGATCAAAGGCATCGCCGACCAGACCAACCTCCTCGCCCTCAACGCTGCGATTGAAGCGGCGCGTGCCGGCGAAATGGGCCGTGGTTTTGCGGTCGTGGCTGACGAAGTCCGCCAACTGGCGCAACGCACCAGCGAATCCACCGGCCAGATTCATGCCCTGATCGCCAAGTTGCAGCAGACCGCCTCCAGCGCCGTGCAAACCATGGAAGCCGGCCATCGCCAGGCTGAAGAAGGCGTTGCACGGGTCCTGGAAGCGGATCAGGCCCTGGTCGGCATCAGCGAAGCGGTGGCCAACATCACCGACATGACAACGCAGATCGCCGCCGCGACCGAAGAGCAAAGTGCCGTGGCTGAAGAGATCAGCCGTAACATCAGCAATATCTCGGAACTGGCGGATCAGACCTCGGAACAAGCGCATAACTCGGCGTTGTTGAGTGAAGAGCTGACGAAGACGGCCAACACGCAGTATTCGTTGGTGGCGCGGTTTAACCGCTGATTGAACTGGCGACAACAAAAACCCGGAAAGCGAGAGCCTCCGGGTTTTTGTTGCTTGCCTGAAAGTGATGGCACTTGGCAGACCGCTTTCGCGAACAAGCTCGCTCACATATTGGAACTGCTTGGGACCACAGTTTTGTGTCCGACGACAATCCCCTGCGGGAGCGAGCCTGCTCGCGAAGAGGCCTTCTATGCCGACGTCGATCTCACTCAAGCAAAACAGATACTGCCTACAACTGCGCCAGAACGAGCCGACTGGTGCTCGCTGAGGCTAGGTTCTATCGTTTGCCGGTCGCTACTCAGTCACGCATACCGGCCAGCATGAATACAACCCCCGCCCGAAAACCCGCCAAACAGAAAGTTCGAGATGAGCTGACATTCCTTGATGTTCGGCAAGCCGCACGTGATGGGCAGAAAGTGTTCGATACATTTGTGATCACTGGCTGGCTTCCCATTACCGGTAAATCAAAAAGATCGCCGCCTTCGGCAGCTCCTGCTCGGTCACTGTAGGAGCCGCCGAAGGCTGCGATCTTTTGATCCTGGAAGCCCGGACCGCGAAAGCTGTCCGGGCTTTTTGTTCTTGATCTGGAATTTTGGTGTTTGGCAAGCCGCCATCGCGAGCAGGCTCACTCCTACACTGGATCTGCGGTGACCACAGATTAGATGCCAGACACCAATCCTCTGTGGGAGCGAGCCTGCTCGCGAAGAGGCCATTACAGCCAACGAAATTATTGAGGCAACTTCAGCTTATCCAGCAGTCGATTGACCAACAGTTCATTGAGCATGATCACCTGTTGCAGCGCCAGCAGTGGTTTGCGTTCCGGGCCGCCTATAGAGTTGGCGATGTTACCGGCCATGGCATGGGCGTATGAAAGCGACTCGCAGGCCTCGACCAACAGGGTTTCGTCATCCAGCGTGGGGTCCACGACATAGATCGGGCGATATTTTGGAGAGCTTGGCGGAGCTGCCAGGTCTTCAGGTTTGAGGTAGTAATCGAGGGCGCGGTCGGTGGCTTCCTGGATTTTTTGCGGATCGAGGGCGCGGTCGTGGGAGGGTGGCGGGTTGGGGGTTACTTTGAACATGATGAAACTCCTATTGCAGATTCAAGGAGCCATCACCTTCGCTACCAAACGAGGGTGGCGGCCATACGCGGGTTGGTAGACCGGCTGCAATAGGAACCCGGCGCCCGCGAACGAGCCCCACGCATGACCACCATATAAACCGAGCCCCCAAAAAAAGGACGGTCTGAAGGCGTAGACATACGGCCATTACAGACGGGCTACCAAACCCGATCACTGCTTTTTGTCAGTGACCGAGAAACGATATAGCCAACCTCATAGCGCGTAAGCCGGCGGATTCTGGCGTAGGCGTAGGCAATGGCGCAAGGAGTTGTAGCCGGGATGGCGTAACGGGTCGTGTAGTTTCAACGGGGTTATTTGATGATGTTTAAGTGCAGGGATTACCTCTGACAGGCAGGTGGTTTGAGGTCGTCTGGAAGAGCGCTTTCGCGAGCAGGCTCGCTCCCACATTTGGATCGGGTACATCAGTGGGGGATTGGTCGGCTTGGAGGTCGCCATCGCTGGCAAGCCAGCTCCCACAGGGATTGAGTCCGGCCGGTGGATAATGGCCGGTTGTCAGGGCGTCATCGCGAGCAGGCTCACTCCTACAGTTGGACTGGGTACAACCACAAGAATCAGGTCGGCTGTCAGGCCGCCTTCGCGAGCAAGCTCTCTCCCACAGAAAAGCAAAGCAGCGCAGCTGCCCGCGGCGAAGCCGCCCCACTCAACAATGAGCG
>NZ_RCOD01000040.1:0-41807 GCF_004307505.1 Pseudomonas sp. Sample_11 | reverse complement strand
TTTGCTTTTGTGGGAGCGAGCCTGCTCGCGAAGGCGGCCTGACAGCCGACCTGTTCTTGAAGTGGTACCCAATCCAACTGTAGGAGCCGCCGAAGGCTGCGATCTTTTGATCTGGCTTTTGCTTTTGATCTTTTGCCCCTTCGGCAGGCTTCGTTATGGGATCGCTCCGGGTGTGGCAGCGCAGCTACCGTAAGACGCAGTCGTACATCTGGAAGCGTGAGTCGCTGGAGCGAAACCGCCCGCCGCTGCAGCCGTAGCAACGGATATGCCCCGGTTCCGAGGCTCAACGCCCATTGACCCATCCCCACACCATGCGTAGCCTTGCGCTTTCGAGGTTCTTCGGCACTCGCCGAAGCTAAGAAGGGAACGCGGTCAAAGCCGCGGCTGCCCCCGCAACTGTGAACGGTGATGTTCGTTGCCACGCCACTGCCAGCTCAACCGATGAGCCAGCGGGAAGGCGCAATGGACGCCAGGCCCAACGCCTGAACACCGTCAGCCAGGAGACCTGCCTCGTCACAGATTCTCACTACAACCGGGCGGGGTGATCCGGTGGCGAATGCTTCCGGCGTGCATGCGCGCTGCCGGTTCTCGTCCCGTATGCCCGCCGCTTGCCAAAGGGCATACCGATGAAAACACTGGCCAAACTCCCCGTCACCATCGTCACCGGTTTCCTCGGTTCGGGCAAAACCACGCTGCTGCGGCACATGCTCGATAACGCTCAGGGCCGGCGCATTGCGGTGATCGTCAACGAGTTTGGCGAGCTCGGCATCGACGGTGAAATCCTCAAGCAATGCACCATCGGCTGCACCGAGGAAGAGGCCAGCGGCCGCGTATATGAGCTGGCCAACGGCTGCCTGTGCTGCACGGTGCAGGAAGAATTCTTCCCGGTAATGCGCGAACTGGTTGCCCGTCGCGGCGATCTCGACCACATCCTTATCGAAACCTCGGGCCTGGCCCTGCCAAAACCGCTGGTGCAAGCCTTTCAGTGGCCGGAAATCCGTAGCGCCTGCACCGTTGACGCGGTAATCACCGTTGTCGACAGCCCGGCGGTCGCTGCTGGCACCTTCGCAGCGTTCCCGGATCAGGTCGATGCCCAGCGCAAACTCGATCCGAACCTTGATCACGAGTCGCCGCTGCACGAATTGTTCGCCGATCAACTGGCCAGTGCTGACCTGGTCATCCTCAACAAAGCAGACCAGACCAGCGCGGAAGATCTGGCTCGGGTGCGCGCTGAAGTCGCCGAAGAGCTGCCGCCAGCGGTAAAAATCATCGAAGCCAGCAATGGCCGCCTGCCGCTCGACGTGTTGATCGGCCTCGGTGCCGGCTCCGAGGAGCACATCGACAGCCGCCACAGCCACCATGATCACCACCACGACGGCGATGAAGACGATCACGATCACGACGCCTTCGATTCGATCTCAATCGAACTGCCGCAAGCCGATGAAAGCCTGCTGCTCGACGCGCTGACGCAACTCGTGGTGCAACACGGCATTCTGCGGGTCAAAGGCTTCGCGGCGATTCCGAACAAGCCGATGCGCCTGTTGATCCAGGGTGTGGGCACGCGTTTCGACAAGCATTTCGACCGTCAGTGGGGCGCCGAAGAAGCGCGCGTCACGCGTCTGGTGCTGATCGGTCAGGAACTCGATGCCGCGCAACTCGAAGCGCAATTGCGCGCTGCGCTCAGCGTTTAAGCCATGCACCTGCTCAGGACCCAGCCCGGCGGATTCGTCTCGGACGACAACATTGCCGATCTCGGACAAACCCCCGCCGAGCTGGTGATCCTGTGCAGCGGCGATTCCAGCCTGGCGCTGCTTGCCGAGGCTGCGCAGCAATTGCCCGATGACTATCCGAGCCTGCGTCTGGCCAACCCGATGCAGGTGCAGAATCATGCTTCGGTCGATCTGTATGTCGACGAAGTGCTGCGCCACGCCAAGGTCATTCTGATCTCTCTGCATGGCGGCATTGCCTATTGGCGCTACGGTGTCGAGCGGCTGGTCGAGTTGTCCGAACGCGGCGTGCAACTGATTCTGGTGCCCGGCGATGACCGCCCGGACCCCGAGCTCAGTGACTTGAGCACGGTCAGCGCCGAAGTACGCGATCGACTCTGGCAATTTCTGCGTCAGGGCGGCATGGGCAATGCACTGGATTTCTTCCGTTGCCTGGGCAACCAATGGTTCGCCCGTGATTACCCGTGGAACGAGCCGCAAACCCTGCCGCGCACGGCGATTTATCACCCACAGAAAAACAGCGCTGCCCTGAGCGATTGGCAAGCCGAATGGCTGCCCGGTCAACCGGTGGCGGCGCTGTTGTTTTATCGCTCGCATTTGCAGGCGGCGAACACCGCGTTCATCAATGTGTTCTGTCAGCGTTTGCAGGCAGCCGGGCTCAATCCGCTGCCGATCGCGGTGGCCAGTCTGAAAGAACCCGGTTGCTTGTCGGTGGTCGAGGACTGGCTGGATGAAGTCGAGGCGGGGGTGATTCTCAACACCACCGGTTTTGCCCAATCAAGTCCCGAGGCGCCGCATCTGCGCCCGTTTCGCCGCAACATTCCGGTGATTCAAGCGATCTGCGCTCAGGACAATGAGCCCGGCTGGCGCGACAGCGAACAGGGCCTTGGGCCGCGTGATCTGGCGATGCACATTGCTTTGCCGGAGCTTGACGGGCGCATCATCAGCCGACCGATCAGCTTCAAGGATCTGGCGTGGCGCTGCGAGCGCAGTCAGTCCGATGTGGTCTGTTATCGCGCCCAACCTGAACGCATGGATTTCGTCGCCGAACTGGCGCGGCGCTGGATTGCTCTGGGGCGGGTGCCCAATGGCGAAAAACGCATCGCCCTGATCCTCGCCAACTACCCGACCCGCGACGGCCGCATCGGCAATGGCGTCGGCCTCGATACGCCGGCGGCGGCGCTGAATATCCTCCGCGCATTGCGTGCCGAAGGTTATCCGATCACGGCCGAGTTGCCCGACAGCGGCACCGAACTGATCCAGCAACTGCTCGGCGGTGTCAGCAACGACCTCGATACTCTCGACCTGCGCCCGTGCCAGCAGAGCCTTGTGATGGACGATTACCTGGCAATGTTCAATGCGTTGCCGGAAGCGAATCGCGCCGCGGTACTCGAGCGTTGGGGATCGCCACACAACGATCCGATGTGTCGCGACGGTCGCTTGATGATCGCCGGTCTGCGTTTCGGTCTGACCTTTGTCGGCATCCAGCCCGCGCGCGGTTATCAGGTCGATCCGAGCGCGGTGTACCACGACCCGGATCTGGTTCCGCCGCACGGTTATCTGGCGTTCTATTTCTGGTTGCGCAACACCTACGGCGCTCACGGCGTGATCCACGTCGGCAAGCATGGCAATCTCGAATGGTTGCCGGGCAAAGGCGTCGGCCTTTCGGAGAATTGCTGGCCGGACGCGCTGCTCGGGCCGCTGCCGAATATCTATCCGTTTATCGTCAACGATCCGGGCGAGGGCGCTCAGGCCAAACGCCGCACGCAAGCGGTGATCATCGACCACCTGATGCCGCCACTGACCCGCGCCGAAACCTACGGGCCGCTGCGCAATCTGGAGCTGCTCGCCGACGAGTATTACGAGGCGCAACTGCTCGATCCGCGCCGCGCCCGTGAGTTGCAACGCGACATTCTGCAATTGGTGCGTGACACGCAGATCGACCGGGAACTGCAACTGGACGCAGCGCTGGACAGCGATGCCGATGCGGCGATCTGGTTGCCGCGTCTGGACACTTATCTGTGCGACCTGAAGGAATCGCAGATTCGCGATGGGTTGCACATCTTTGGCGAATCGCCGAGCGGGCGCTTGCGTATCGACACCTTGCTGGCGTTGCTGCGCATCCCGCGCGGTGACGGCAAGGCCGCGCAGTCGAGTCTGCTGCGAGCACTGGCTAAAGCGTTTGATCTTGGTTTTGATCCGCTGGATTGCGCGTTGGCCGATGCCTGGAGTGGCCCGCGTCCGACCGAGTTGCAGGCCATCAGCGAAGAAGTCTGGCGCACCGCCGGCGACACCCGCGAACGCCTCGAATTGTTTGCCGCAGACCTGATCTCCCAAACACTGAATGTCCCCTGTGGTAGCGAGCCTGCTCGCGAAAGCGGTGTGTCAGTAAAAGAACAGTTGTCTGACCCGACGCCTTCGCGAGCAGGCTCGCTCCCACAAGGGCCGGGGTGGGCTGAGGTTGATTCGATACTCGAGCATCTGCGCGAAGTCGTCGCCCCGCGCCTCGATGCTTGCGGCCCGGCCGAAATGCGCGGTCTGCTTGACGCCCTCAGCGGTCGTTTCGTCCCCGCCGGCCCCAGCGGCGCACCCAGCCGTGGCCGTCTCGACGTGCTGCCCACCGGGCGCAACTTCTATTCGGTGGACGTGCGCAATCTGCCGACCACCACCGCGTGGCGCATCGGATTCCAGTCGGCGACGCTTATCCTTGAACGACACTTGCAGGACCACGGCGATCACTTGCGCCAACTCGGCTTGTCCGTGTGGGGCACCGCAACCATGCGCACCGGCGGCGACGACATCGCTCAGGCCATGGCGTTGATGGGCGTGCGTCCGGTCTGGGCCACGGGCAGTCAGCGCGTGGATGATTTCGAGATTCTGCCGCTGAGTCTGCTCGATCGTCCAAGAGTCGACGTGACGCTGCGGGTTTCGGGGTTTTTCCGTGATGCGTTTGCCAATCTCATCCGCCTGTTCGACGCCGCCGTGCAAGCGGTGGCCGCGCTGGACGAGCCGGACGACTTGAATCCGCTGGCCGCTAAAGTGCGTGCCGAACGCGAGGCGCTGTTGCAGTCGGGCGTCGATGAAGATACCGCGCGGCGTCAGGCCGGGTGGCGCATCTTCGGCGCGAAACCGGGGGCGTATGGCGCCGGGGTGCAAGGCGCGATCGATGGGCGTCTGTGGCAGAGCCGCGAAGACCTCGCCGAGGTCTACCTGAACTGGGGCGCCTACGCTTACGGCGGCGCCGACGAGGGCACGGCTGCCCGCGAGCAGTTCAGTCAGCGTCTGAGCCAGGTGCAGGCAGTTCTGCAGAACCAGGACAACCGCGAGCATGACCTGCTCGATTCCAACGATTACTACCAGTTCCAGGGCGGCATGCTCGCTGCGGTGGAGACGCTGCGTGGCGAAGCGGCGGCCAGTTATCACGGCGATCACAGCCAGCCGGATCTGCCGAAGATTCGTACCCTGAAGGAAGAGTTGAACCGCGTGGTGCGCTCGCGCGCGGCGAATCCGAAGTGGATCGACGGAATCAAGCGTCACGGCTACAAAGGCGCGTTCGAACTGGCGGCGACGGTTGATAATCTGTTCGCCTTCGATGCGACTACGCAGTTGATCGATGACCATCAGTACGCGTTGCTGGCGGAGGCATATTTGCTTGATCCGGCGACCCGGGATTTTGTTCGTGAGCATAATCCGCATGCTCTGCGCGACATGACCGAACGCATGCTCGAAGCGCAGCAGCGCGGGATGTGGCAGGAGCCTGGGGCTTATAAAGAGGCGCTGGAGAATTTGCTGTTGGATATCGAGGAAGATATGTAGCCGCTAAAAAGCTACCCTCACCCCAGCCCTCTCCCGGAGGGAGGGGGAGCCGATCTCTAGCGCTGTCGAAATTTGCGTCGACCCGATGCATCACGTCGACAGAACTCGAGAGGCCCTCACCCTAGCCCTCTCCCTCTGGGAGAGGGCTAGGGTGAGGGCAACAACTGACACCACCACAACGTCATGACCATCCACGACCACGAAAGAGCAACCCATGACCGACACCCCGCATTTCCCACTCTCCGCCGTGGTCGGCGCCGATGACCTGAAGCTCGCCCTGTGCCTGACCGCCATCGACCCGAAAATCGGCGGCGTACTCATCGAAGGTCCGCGCGGCATGGCCAAGTCGACGCTGGCGCGGGGCCTGGCGGACCTGCTCGCCAGCGGCCAGTTCGTCACTTTGCCGTTGGGCGCTACCGAAGAGCGTCTGGTCGGCACCCTCGACCTCGATGCTGCCCTGAGCGACGGTCGCGCGCAGTTTTCGCCCGGTGTTCTGGCCAAGGCTGACGGTGGCGTGCTCTATGTCGATGAGGTCAATCTGCTGCCCGATCACTTGGTCGACCTGCTGCTCGATGTCGCCGCCAGCGGTACCAACCTGATCGAGCGCGACGGCATTTCCCATCGGCATTCGGCCAAATTCGTTCTGATCGGCACCATGAACCCGGAAGAGGGCGAGCTGCGGCCGCAACTGCTTGACCGCTTCGGCTTGAACGTTGCCCTCAGCGGCCACACCGCGCCCGCCGAACGCGGACAGATCATTCGCCGGCGGCTGGATTTCGACAGCGATCCACAAGGGTTCTGCGCGCAGTGGGCGAGCGAGCAACACATCCTGCGTTCGCGCTGTGAAAGCGCCCGCGAGCGTTTGGCAGCCATCCCACTGGATGACGCGGCATTGGCGTTGATTACCGAGCGTTGTTTCGCTGCTGGCGTCGATGGCTTGCGTGCCGATCTGGTCTGGTTGCGCGCGGCCCGCGCCCATGCCGCGTGGCGTGGGGCGGATGCGATTGCTGAAGAGGACATCGACGCGGTGGCCGAATTTGCCCTGCGCCATCGCCGCCGCGAACACCCTTCATCCAGCGCCCAATCACAAGCGCAATCTCCCTCAGGCACTGACAGCAAATCCGGCGAAGGCCAGGGCCAGTGGGGCGAGATGCCGGCAACGGCGCAAGCCACCGGTACCCGCCGCGACGTTCCGAGCTGGCCGCCACTGGCAAAAAAGCCCTAGGCATTCGCCCCCGGTCCGACGTGGGGGCGAATGCCAGACCCCGTGCCGGACAACTCGACAATGGCCGCCAGGGCCAGCGGCATGGGGCCGGCAGCGGATCGGTGAACTGGCCGGGCACGCTGCTCAATGGCCGCCCCCAGCGCCGCGCCGATCTGCTGTTTCAACAGCGCACCCGCGCGCCCCATGAAATCTGGCTGGTGATCGTCGACGCGTCGGCTTCGACCCGTCGCCATCAGGCCTTGAGTGATGCCAAGGGCCTGCTCGCGCAGCTGTTCGACGATGCTTATCGCCAGCGGGCGCGGCTGGCGTTGCTGACCGCCAGTGGTTCTGCGCCGAAATGGCAGGTGCAAGGCTTGAAGGCCTCAAGCGGCCTGGGCGTCTGGCTCGACGGTCTGGGCGCCGGTGGCGGCACGCCGTTGCTCGCGGCACTGGCGCAGGCGCAGCAATGGCTGACGCTGCGACGCAAGCGCTTTTCTGCCGAACAGCAACGCTGCCTGATCGTGACCGATGGTCGCGTGAAAGAACTGTCGGCGTTGCCAGTGCTGGCGTGTCCGGGATTGCTGATCGACATTGAGCGCGGGCCGATTCGACTGGGCCGGGCGAAGGATCTGGCGACCGCGCTGCAAGCGCAGTATCAGCATATCGATGAGCTGGATTTGCGCTGAAATCTGCCGCACCGCTCGCACCCTTTGGGAGCGAGCCTGCTCGCGAAGGCTTCTTCAGCAACGCTGAAAGTCTGCGATCAAGGTCATTCATACAGATTTTGAAATGATTTACCGCTGTGGAGCAGGTCGGTCGACGCTGTACGCTCGAAGGCCATTTTTCATTCAGGATCTACATGAACACCCTCTCGGAGCCTCCCAGTCAGCACTCTCCAGCACGCCTTCGCGCGGTCTTGATCCTTTCGCAGCACCCCGTCTTCCGACTACCGACTATGGTTGATAACGCGGCTCTTGAGCCTTTGCGTTGCACTTCGCCGTGTCCGGCCGCCTGAATTCACTGAAGAGAGATCGAGACGTTTTATGGAATGGTTAGCGGATCCCACGGCCTGGTTAGGCCTGTTGACTCTGATCGTGCTGGAACTGGTACTGGGTATCGACAACCTGGTGTTCATCGCAATTCTTGCCGACAAACTGCCGCCGCATCAGCGCGATCGCGCGCGGATCATCGGCCTGTCGCTGGCGTTGATCATGCGCCTGGGCCTGTTGGCGAGCATTTCCTGGCTGGTTACGCTCACGCAGCCGTTGTTCGAGGTGTTCGACAAGAGCTTCTCCGGTCGTGATCTGATCATGCTGTTCGGTGGCGTGTTCCTGTTGTTCAAGGCGACGATGGAGTTGCATGAGCGCCTCGAAGGCCATGTCGGCGAGCGCTCGACCAACACAACCTACGCGCTGTTCTGGCCAATCGTCGCGCAGATCGTGGTGCTCGACGCGGTGTTCTCGCTCGATGCGGTGATTACCGCCGTGGGCATGGTCGATGAACTGGCGGTGATGATGATCGCCGTGATCATTTCCATCGGCCTGATGATCGTCGCCAGCAAGCCGCTGACCCGCTTCGTCAACGCACATCCGACCGTGATCATGCTGTGTCTGGGCTTCCTGATGATGATCGGTTTTGCCCTGACCGCAGAAGGTCTGGGCTTCCATATCCCGAAAGGTTACCTGTACGCCGCCATCGGTTTCTCGATCCTCATCGAAGTCTTCAACCAGATCGCCCGGGCTCGGCGCAAACGTTCGATGCAGGGCGTGCGCCCGATGCGCGAGCGCACAGCCCATGCGGTGATGCGTCTGCTCGGTGGCCGCAAGCTGGCGGCGGAGGAGGTTGGCGAGGAAATCTCCGACCTGCTGGACAACGGTGAAGCGCCGGTGGCCGAGCTGTTCGACCGTCGTGAACGGGTGATGATCAGCGGTGTGCTGCAACTGGCGGAGCGGCCGATTCGCAACCTGATGACGGTGCGCGCCGACGTTGACCTGATTGATCTTGCCGATGACGCCGAAACCATTCGCACGAAGTTGATGCATTCGTCGTATTCACGCTTGCCGCTGATTCGCGATGGCGCGGTGGACGAGCCGCTCGGCTTCGTACACAAGAAGGAATTGCTCAAGGAGTATCTGGCCGGCAACGAGCCGAACCTGGAGCATCTGGCACGCAAGACCGTCAATCTGCTCGACAGTTACTCGATCCTCAATGCCCTGGAGCAGATGCGCGCGGCATCGACGCACATCGCCTTCGTGGTCAATGAGTTTGGCGATTTCGTCGGCGTATTGACCATGACCGACATCCTCGAATCGATCGCCGGTGAGTTGCCCGATGCCAGTGAAATCGAAGGCCCTGATGTGGTCGAAGAGCGCGGCGGGTTTCTGGTCAGCGGCGCGCTGCCCTTGGTTCGCGTTCGCCAGCGTACCGGCTTCGATGCCGAGCCGACCGAGGATTATCAGACCATGGCCGGGTTGGTCATGAGTCTGCTGGATCGGTTGCCGATGACCGGTGATCGGCTGGAATACGAGGGCTGGCAATTGACCGTCAAAGCGGTCCAAGAGCGGCGGGTGACGCGCGTGTTGCTGGAGCGTGAGGTGGCTTGAGCATTCGCGGAATGGCGCAGCGGTCGCTGCGCTTGTTACTGATGAAACGTAAAGCGGTCCTTGCCCGTATGCTTTGATTCGTACAACGCCGCATCCGCCTTGATCAGCGCCTGATTCAACGAGTCACCCTCAGCCACCCGGGTAATGCCGATGCTGATGGTGACCGGGTGCTGGGTGGGCTGTTCACGCACTGACTGGCACAGTTGCGTGGCAAGGCTTTCAACATCCTCGTGCCGCACTCCCGCCAGATAGATCGCGAACTCCTCACCGCCCATACGGGCGTAGTCAAACGCAATCATCACTGTCTTGATATCGGCAGCGACGCGAATGAGCACCTCATCACCGATGTCATGCCCGTAGGTGTCGTTGACCTTCTTGAAGTTGTCGATGTCGATCATCATCAGGTAATGATCGCGCTCGCGCGGGCTTGCCAGCAGCCGTTGCCCTGCGTGGGTCATGAACGAGCGTCGGTTGGGAATCTGCGTCAGCGGGTCGTTATAGGCCTGATCCAGCAGCAGCCGCGACATCAGGTAGTTGTTCAGCTTGGCCTCACGAAATTTCAAAAAGGTGTACACCGTGAGTGCGCAGAGAAACACGCTGTAGCAGGCAGTCAGGACGCCGCGCAGTTCAGTGATTTCGGTAGTGGTGGCAAGAAACGGGTTGAGGATCACCCAGATCACAACTTGTACCGCAAAGAACGCCCAGCGCCGCAGCGGCAGTACCGACACGCTGTACAACATGCTTGCTGCTGCCAAGACCAGCCACAAGCTGTGCGAAGCAGGCGCGAGGCCGTCGACGATCATTCGCACACCGACGGTCAATCCCAGGACCAGCAACAGGGTGAGCACATCGAAATGGCTAGCCCTGCGCGTAAAACCGAGCACCACCGTCAACAGCGCGAAACCAGCGAGAAACGCCATCGAGCGCCACGTGAAACCCTGGCCGCCGAGAAAACTGACGATCAGATCAAACAGCAGCCACATGAACACACTGACCACGTAGATCAACAGGCTAAACGGTTTGAGCCGTTCGAACTCGCGCTGGAGAAACTCTTCTCTCAACTCGTTTGACGCGGTTTCCTTCAACGCTTGCGCTT
This sequence comes from Pseudomonas sp. Sample_11, assembly GCF_004307505.1. NCBI lineage: Bacteria > Pseudomonadati > Pseudomonadota > Gammaproteobacteria > Pseudomonadales > Pseudomonadaceae > Pseudomonas > Pseudomonas sp. Sample_11. The sequence goes on along the minus strand of NZ_RCOD01000040.1, from coordinate 31,361 downwards.
CAATGGTTTCGAACATGCTTATCCCGCTGTCTGCGCCGATCCTGGCAACCACCCGAACCGGCGGGCGGCGCGCAATGTGTTCGCTCAACAGCAAAGCAGGCAGACAGCGGGTTGTCCAATCCCGGTCGGGTTCAGCGCAGAAGCCGGTGGCGCGAACCAGTGACGGTGCGCAATGACTTGAGTGTTCGCCTCAGCCATGCCAGATCATGGTGAGGTTTGCGTGGCGTTGCGGGAGCCTTTGTCCTGCCGACATGCCGGGCCATATCCCTCGCCAGGGTTTCCTCGGTGCCGATACCTTTGAGCTTTTTCAGCAGCCTGCCGTTTTTATAGAACAGCACTGTTGGCGTGCCCGTGACGTTCGGGTGCTTGGGCGATTGGCTGGTGTTGAGCATATAGATGTTGGCGCGCAGTCGGTAAGGCTCGGCAATCTGCCGAAAGACCGGCCCGGCCCATTCGCAGGCGGGGCAGTGTTCATTGGCGAAATAGAGAATGACCGGACGCCAGGTTTTCAGGGCTTTGCGGTAAACCGGGTCCAGCGAGGAAGTTGTGTTTGTGGCGTTCATCGAAGGGTCCTTTTCAACGAGCGGGTAGGCACCTTGACGTTAAAGGAGTAGGGGCGTCGCGGTCTACTGTCAGAAATTACAGGTGGGCTGCGTCAACACGAGAAGTGCTGTCGTGACGGTGATAGCCGTCGGGAAACGGCAGGGTGGTGATGTCTACAGGCAGGCGCTAAAGCGCTGATACCGGGTCTTGTTCAACTGTCACCCTGATTCGCACCACAACGGCGCGATCTGACCCAAGTTGGGAACGCATTACCCCTTTCCTGGCTGCGTCAGGTATTTCCTTCGTTCTAGGTCGGGCCAAACCCTTTGGTCCACGAACCATATCTTGTTGATTCCAATAGCGTTCAAAGCAGTTACAGATTTCGCGAGATTCCTGTGGCACACTTTCTGCTGTCTATTCCGTAGTAACAAACCGTGTTCCGGTATAGCGGAATAAACACAATTCTGGAGTGCTTGCCATGCATCGCCGTCCTTCGTTGTTCAAAGCGTGTGTTTTTGTTCTTGCAGCTTCTTCCTCGGTCATGGGCCTGGCCCAGGCTGCCGACAGCAAGCTCGACAGTGTTCTCGCCCGTGGCAAGTTGATCGTGGGCACTGGCAGCACCAATGCGCCGTGGCACTTTCAGGGCGCGGACGGCAAGTTGCAGGGTTTTGATATCGACATCGCCAGGATCGTGGCCAAAGGGCTGTTCAACGACCCGAGCAAAGTCGAGTTCGTGGTGCAGTCGTCCGATGCGCGGATCCCCAACCTGCTCACCGACAAGGTCGACATGAGCTGCCAGTTCATCACCGTTACCGCCAGCCGCGCACAGCAAGTCGCGTTCACCCTGCCGTACTACCGCGAAGGTGTTGGCCTGCTGTTGCCGAACAACAGCAAGTACAAGGAAATCGAAGACCTGCAGGCGGCGGGCGATGACGTCACCGTTGCGGTGCTGCAGAACGTGTACGCCGAAGAACTGGTGCATCAGGCATTGCCCAAAGCCAAGGTCGATCAGTACGACAGCGTTGACCTGATGTACCAGGCCGTGAACTCCGGCCGCGCCGATGCCGCCGCCACCGATCAGTCCTCAGTCAAATACCTGATGGTGCAGAACCCTGGCCGCTACCGCAGCCCGAGCTACGCCTGGAGCCCGCAGACTTACGCTTGCGCCGTCAAACGTGGCGATCAGGACTGGCTGAACTTCGTCAACACCGCGCTGCATGAAGCCATGACCGGTGTTGAGTTCCCGACCTACGCCGCCTCGTTCAAACAATGGTTCGGTGTTGATCTGCCATCTCCAGCCATCGGTTTCCCAGTCGAATTCAAATGATCCCGTGAGAGTGGGGCGATGACCGTCGCCCCGCTCAAGGTACTGCTGACCATGAACTATCAGTTGAACTTTGCCGCCGTGTGGCGCGATTTCGACACCTTGCTGGCGGGGCTCGGTCTGGGCTTGCAGCTGGCGCTGGTGTCGATCGCCATCGGCTGCGTGATCGGCCTGCTGATGGCGTTTGCCTTGCTGTCGAAGCATCGCGCCTTGCGGGTGCTGGCCTCGGTGTACGTCACGGTAGTGCGTAACACGCCGATCCTGGTGTTGATTCTGTTGATCTACTTTGCACTGCCCAGCCTTGGCATTCGTCTGGACAAGATTCCTTCGTTCATCATCACGCTGTCGCTGTATGCCGGCGCGTACCTGACCGAAGTCTTCCGTGGCGGCTTGCTGAGCATCCCCAAAGGCCAGCGCGAAGCCGGGCTGGCAATCGGTCTCGGTGAATGGCAGGTCAAGGCTTACGTCACCGTGCCGGTGATGCTGCGCAACGTGTTGCCGGCGCTGTCGAACAACTTCATTTCGCTGTTCAAGGACACCTCGCTTGCCGCTGCGATTGCGGTGCCGGAGCTGACCTATTACGCGCGCAAGATCAACGTCGAGAGCTACCGGGTGATCGAAACCTGGCTGGTGACCACGGCGTTGTATGTCGCGGCCTGTTACCTCATTGCCATGCTGCTGCGTTACCTCGAGCAGCGTCTGGCGATCCGCCGATAGGAGGCTGCGATGTACGAATCTCCCAGTTGGTTGCATGAATTGTGGGTCGCGCGCGAGCCGTTGTGGCAGGGCTTTCTGACCAGCGTGCAGGTCTCGGCGCTGGCCATTGTGTTGGGCACCATGCTCGGCGTGGTTGCCGGCCTGGTCCTGACTTACGGCAGATTCTGGATGCGTGCGCCGTTTCGGCTGTACGTCGATCTGATTCGCGGCACACCGGTGTTTGTATTGGTGCTGGCCTGCTTTTATATGGCGCCGGCGCTCGGTTGGCAGATCAGTGCGTTTCAGGCCGGAGCCCTGGGCCTGACGCTGTTTTGCGGCTCGCACGTCGCCGAAATCGTTCGTGGTGCGCTGCAAGCCTTGCCGCGTGGGCAGATGGAGGCGGGGAAAGCCATCGGCCTGACGTTCTATCAATCCCTCGGCTACGTACTGTTACCTCAGGCGCTGCGGCAGATCCTGCCGACCTGGGTCAACTCGTCCACCGAAATCGTCAAGGCGTCGACCTTGCTCTCGGTGATCGGCGTCGCCGAATTGCTGCTCAGCACGCAACAGATCATCGCCCGGAACTTCATGACCCTGGAGTTCTACCTGTTCGCCGGTTTTCTGTTCTTCGTCATCAACTACGGCATCGAATTACTCGGCCGGCACATTGAAAAGCGGGTGGCCCTGCCATGACTCAAGCTCAAGTTGCTTCACAGGATCAGGCATTGCTGGATATTCGCGGCCTGCACAAACAGTACGGCGCGGTGGAAGTGCTCAAGGGTGTCGACCTGAGCATGCAGCGCGGCAACGTCGTCACGCTGATCGGCTCCAGCGGTTCGGGCAAAACCACGCTGCTGCGTTGCGTGAACATGCTCGAAGAATTCCAGGGCGGGCAGATCCTGCTCGACGGCGAGTCCATCGGCTACGACGAGGTCAACGGTAAACGTGTGCGCCATGCGGAAAAGGTCATTGCCCGCCATCGTGCGATGACCGGCATGGCCTTCCAGCAATTCAACCTCTTCCCGCACCTGACCGCGTTGCAGAACGTCACCTTGGGCCTGCTCAAGGTGAAGAAAATGCACAAGGACGAAGCCGTGGTGCTTGCCGAAAAATGGCTGGAGCGTGTCGGCCTGCTGGAGCGGCGCAATCACTTTCCCGGTCAGTTGTCCGGCGGTCAGCAACAGCGCGTGGCGATTGCCCGAGCGATTGCGATGAACCCGAGCCTGATGCTCTTTGACGAAGTCACCTCGGCCCTCGACCCGGAACTGGTTGGCGAGGTGCTCAACGTGATCAAGGGGCTGGCCGAAGACGGCATGACCATGTTGCTGGTGACCCACGAAATGCGTTTCGCCTTCGAGGTCTCGGACAAGATCGTTTTCATGAATCAAGGTCGAATCGAAGAGCAGGGGCCTCCCAAGGAACTGTTCGAACGCCCGCAATCGCCGCGTCTGGCGGAATTTCTCAAGAGCACGCGGTTTTGAATCTGCACTTTTGCAATCAGGAGAAACACCCATGAGCATTACGCGTTACGGCACCGGCAGCACCGCCGCCGGCGGCCAGCCTCGTCCATTCGCCCGCGCAGTTGAAGCGGATGGCTGGCTGCATGTGTCCGGCCAGGTTCCGGCGGTGGATGGCGAGATCATCGTTGGTGGCATCGTCGAACAGACCCACCAGACCATGAAGAACCTGATCGCCATTCTCGAAGAGGCTGGTTATGGTCTTGAAGACGTGGTCCGCGCTGGCGTCTGGCTGGACGATCCACGGGATTTCAGCAGTTTCAACAAGGTCTTCGCCGAGTATTTCAAACCCGAACACGCCCCGGCGCGGGCCTGTGTGCAGGCGAGCATGATGGTTGATTGCAAGGTTGAGATTGACTGCATTGCCTACAAGAAGAAGGCCTGATACACGCCGATCGTTCCCACGCTCTGCGTGGGAATGCAGCCCGGGACGCTCTGCGTCCCAAAAGTGGACGCGGAGGCATTCCCACGCGGAGCATGGGAACGATCATTGGCTGTAAACTCCCGGCGACTTTGAATGGAAACCACTGACATGACCGAAGACACCATCAAGCGCCGGGCACGCGGTCTGGACCGGGCGTTCGATATCCTCGATTTTCTCAAGGAAATCGGCCAGCCCCTGCGCCCCAACGACATCGCCAACGGCATCGGCGGTCCGAAATCGACGGTCTACGAACTGGTCGCGTCCTTGCTGGAGCGACGGATTCTCGAGCCGGTGGGCAAGGACGGCCACGTCTACCTTGGCCGCCAGTTGTACTTCCTTGGTCAGGCGCATCTGCGGCATTTCGACCTCAGTCGCGAGGCCGATCACGCTTTGCAGGAGATCGTCAGCCAGACCCGCGAAACCGCGCAGATGTGTCTGCTCAACGGGCGCAAATACACCGTTGCATTGATGAAGGAGGGCGAGCGGCATTTCCGCATTTCCTCCGATATTGGCGAAAACGCGCCGATCCCATGGACAGCGTCCGGACGCCTGCTGCTCGCGCATTTGAGCGATCAACAGATCATCGACCTGATCGACGAAGACGACTACATCCTGCCCGACGGCGAACGCCTGCCACTGGACCGTTTTCTGGCGGAGATTCGTCAGGCCGGCAGCGATGGATTCTTCTCCTTCGACAGCGTCGCCGACACCTTCACCCATTGCTTCGCCGCGCCGGTCAAAGACCCGCAAGGCGTGGCCATTTGCACTTTGTGCATCGTCGCCCCGCGCGCCGATGCGAAAAACAATTACAACGACTATCGCCGGGTGCTGATCGAGAGCGCCAACAGCCTCGCCCGGCGGATCAACGAATAACCGCGGCTGCCTGCGGCCGCGCCTGTGAGGATTGGACCATGACCACTGCCATCAACTCTGCCGTAGAAAAAGGCGACGCCGCCATCGGTGCGCAATTGACCCGCGACGTCAGCCTGCCGGCGCTGGTGCTGCACCGCGAGGCGCTGGAGCACAATATTCGCTGGATGCAGAAATTTGTCAGCGACAGCGGCGCCGAACTGGCGCCCCACGGCAAAACCAGCATGACCCCGGCACTGTTCAAACGACAGCTCGACGCCGGCGCCTGGGGAATCACCCTCGCCAGCGCCACCCAGACCTGCGCGGCTTATGCCCACGGCGTGCGTCGCGTGTTGATGGCCAACCAGTTGGTCGGTACGCCGAACATGGCGTTGATTGCCGATCTGCTCGCTGATCCGGCGTTCGATTTCCATTGCATGGTCGACCACCCCGACAACGTCGCCGACCTCGGGAGTTACTTCGCTTCGCGGGGAGTGAAGCTCAACGTGATGATCGAATACGGCGTGGTCGGCGGCCGTTGCGGTTGCCGCAGCGAGCAGGAAGTCATAGAGCTGGCCAAGGCCATCGATGCGCAACCGGCACTGGCCCTGACCGGTATTGAAGGTTACGAAGGCGTGATTCATGGCGATCATGCGGTCAGTGGCATTCGCGAATTCGCCGCGTCGCTGGTTCGTCTCGCGGTGCAGCTACAGGACAGCGGCGCCTTTGCCATCGCCAGACCGATCATCACTGCGTCGGGTTCGGCCTGGTACGACCTGATCGCCGAATCTTTCGAAACCCAGAACGCCGCCGGCCGCTTCCTCAGTGTGTTGCGCCCGGGCAGTTACGTGGCGCACGACCATGGCATCTACAAAGAGGCGCAGTGCTGCGTGCTCGACCGTCGCAGCGACCTGCACGAAGGCCTGCGCCCGGCGCTGGAAGTCTGGGCTCATGTGCAGTCGCTGCCGGAACCGGGTTTTGCGGTGATTGCTCTGGGCAAGCGCGACGTCGCCTTCGATGCCGGTTTGCCGGTGCCGTTGTTGCGCTACAAGGCCGGCGTGGTGCCGGCGGCGGGGGATGATGTCGGCGCGTGCAAGGTCACGGCGGTGATGGATCAGCATGCGTTCATGACCGTGGCGCCGGGTGTAGAACTGAGGGTCGGCGACATCATTTCCTTTGGTACTTCGCATCCATGCCTGACTTTTGACAAGTGGCGGGTGGGGTTGCTGGTGGATGAGCAGTTGGCGGTCATCGAGACCATGGAGACTTGTTTCTAAGGCTTGAGATTGCGTTGCGGCGGCTATTCGCGAGCAGGCTCGCTCCCACAAGATCAATGCGTTCCATTGTGGGAGCGAGCCTGCTCGCGAAGACGCCCGCTTAGCCACCACTGAACCACCCGAGATCCCACCCGATGAAAATCCTTAGCAACACCCCACGCATCGCCCTGATTGGCGAGTGCATGATCGAACTGCAACAACGCGCCGACGGCAGTCTGCAGCAAAGCTTCGGTGGCGATACCCTCAACACGGCGGTGTACCTGTCCCGTGCGCTGGGCCAAAAGGCGCAAGTCGACTACGTCACCGCGTTGGGCGATGACAGTTTCAGTGACGCTATGTGCCAGATCTGGCGCAGCGAAGGCATCGGCCTCGATCTGGTGCAGCGCCTGCCCGGTCGGCTGCCCGGTCTGTACTGCATCCAGACCGACGCCAACGGCGAGCGGCGTTTCCTGTACTGGCGCAACGAAGCGGCGGTACGCGATTGCTTCACCACCCCTGCGGCCGAGCCGATCCTCGCGGCGTTGCCGCACTACGACGTGCTGTATTTCAGTGGGATCACCCTCGCCGTACTCGGAATGCAAGGCCGCGCCCGACTGATCAAGGCCCTGATTGAAGCCAGACAGCGCGGCGCACGCATCGTTTTCGACAACAACTACCGCCCGCGCCTGTGGGCGTCGGTGGAAGAGGCGCGCGCGGCATATCGCAGCGTCTTGCCATATGTCGATCTGGCGTTGCTGACGGTGGATGACGAACAGGCATTGTTCGGGTTTGCCGATTGCGCTGAGGTGTTTGCCACGTACGCACAGATCGGCACGCCGGAAGTGGTGCTCAAGCGCGGCGCCGAGGCGTGCCTGATTCGTTGTCAGGGGGAGGCGTTTGAAGTGCCGGCGCAGAAGGTCGATAAGGTTGTCGACACCACGGCGGCGGGGGATTCGTTCAGTGCGGCGTACCTGGCCAGGCGCTTGCTCGGCGGCAGTCCGGCAGAGGCGGCGCAAGCGGGACATGAATTGGCCAGTCGGGTGATACAGGTGCCTGGAGCGCTGATCCCCAAAGCCTGAAATGCAACCCCTGTAGGAGCTGCCGAAGGCTGCGATCTTTTGATCTTGATCCGCAACGCCAAGGTCAAGAGATCGCAGCCTCGTTGCACTCGTCAGCTCCTACACAGGAGCACCGATCAATCCCGATAAAACACCTGCACCAGGTGATAACCAAACTTGCTTTTGATCGGCCCATGCACGGTGCGCAGCGGTTTCTTGAAAATCACCGCATCAATCGCGCCGACCATCTGCCCCGGCCGCACTTCGCCCAGGTCGCCGCCGCGTTTGCCGGACGGGCAGGTGGAAAATTTCTTCGCCAGCACATCGAACGCTTCGCCCTTGGCAATGCGCTGTTTGAGTTGTTCGGCCTCTTCGGCGGTTTTCACCAGAATGTGGCGGGCTTGGGCTTTCATCGTGCAATACCTGATAACGGGGGGACAGCGGGGCGCGCGATTATGCCTCAAGTCGCGGGGTCGGGTTGCTCAACTTGCGAATCTTGCTCGCCAGCACTTCAAGGACAAAGGGCTTGGCGACCATATCCATGCCCTCGTCAAGAAAGCCCTGACGCTCGGCAGCAATCTGCGCGTAACCGGTCATGAACAGCACTTTAAGCCCCGGACGATGCTGGCGAGCAATCTCCGCCAACTGGCGTCCGTTCATGCCCGGCAGCCCGACATCGGTAACCAGCAGATCGACGCGTTGCACGGACTCGAGCACGGGCAGGGCGTTCGTGGCATTTTCCGCTTCGAAGGTGGTGTAGCCCAGTTCCTTGAGCAGATCGAGCACCAGCATGCGCACTGCCGGATCATCCTCGACCACGATCGCGGTCTCGCCCGAAGATGAAGCGGCAATCGGTTCGGCTTTCTCCACAGACGAGGATTCGGGCGTCGGCTCAAGCAAGCGCGGCAAGTACAGACGTACACAAGTACCTTGCCCCGGCACACTGTCGAGGCTGACATGGCCGCCGGACTGCTGGGCGAAACCGTAGATCATCGACAGCCCCAGACCGGTACCCTGGCCGATCGGCTTGGTGGTAAAGAACGGATCGAACGCCTTCGAACGGATTGATGGGGTCATGCCGGTGCCGTTATCGCTGACCGCGAGCATCACGTATTCGCCGGCCTTCACCGGCTCGAGAATGGTGATGTCGCTGCTGTCGAGATACACGTTCGCGGTCTGGATCAGCAACGTGCCGCCTTCGGGCATCGCATCGCGGGCATTGATCACCAGGTTGAGCAGGGCATTTTCCAGCTGGCTGACGTCGGTACTCACCGGCCACAAATCTTCGGGCAGGCGCAGTTGCAGCTCGATGGCATCGCCCTTGGTGCGGCGGATCAGGTCTTCCAGTGAATGCACCAGTTCATTGACGTGCAGTTGCTTGCGGTCCAGCGACTGGCGCCGCGAGAAGGCCAGCAAGCGATGCGTCAGCGCGGCCGCACGGTTGGCCGACGACACGGCCGCCTCGGTGAAGCGACCAATCTCATCGGCGCGACCGTTGGCGATATAGCGCTGCATCAAGTCGAGGCTGCCGATGATGCCGGTGAGCATGTTGTTGAAGTCGTGGGCGATGCCGCCGGTGAGCTGGCCGACGGCTTCCATCTTCTGCGCGTGGCGCAAGGCGTCTTCGGCGCGCTCGCGTTCGAACATCTCGTTCTGCAAACGCTCGTTGGCCTGAGCCAGTTGCTCGGTGCGCGCGCTGACCCGCTCCTCGAGGGTCTCGTTGAGATTGCGCAGGGCTTCCTCGGTTTTCTTGCGCTCGGTTTCGTCGATGACAAAGATGTAGAAGCCATTCACTGCGCCGTCCGCGCCATGTCGCGGCAGATAATTCATGAGGGCATGACGGGTGCTGCCGTCGCGGTGCGGCGTGTAGAAACTGAAGGAGCAGGAGCGGCCGGCCAGTGCTTCGGCGATGTACGGCGCACGCAGGAAATACGCCTCTTCGCCGATGACTTCGCGGATCGTGCGCCCATACAACTCCTGCGGCGTCAGGCCGTACCAGTCCAGATACGCTGCATTGTTGAGGCGAAAACGCTCTTCGGCGTCGACGTAGCTGATCAGGATCGGCATGGCGTTGATGATCAGCTGAAGTTCGGTCTGGCTCTGACGCAGCGCCTGTTCCGTATGTTTGCGTTCGGTCAGGTCCAGCGCCGCGCCGAGAAAGCGCATCGGCCGACCATGATGATCCTTGTAGCAACGCCCGCGCGCGAACACCCAGCGCAGCGTGCCATCGGCCTGCAACAGGCGATATTCCTCGGCGTACTCGGTGCCATGGGTGATGCAGTACTTGATGCCGCGCGCGACCATGGCGCGGTCTTCGGGGTGCACCCCATGCATATATTCGCTGATCGGCAACTGCCCGGCCCTGGCCGGATCGACGCCGTGCAATTCGGCGAAGTGCGCATCGGCGATGAAACGGTCTTCGCCAATGTCCCAATCCCAGGTGCCGACGGCGTCGGTGGCGGCGAGGGCCAGTTGCAGACGCTCCTCGGACTGGCGCTGGGCCTTGAGGCTTTCTTCGGAACGGCGCTGCAATTCCAGGGCAATGCGTCGGCGCTCGTTGGTTTCGATGGCAGTGATCAAAATCCCGGCCACCTGTGCGGTCTCATCGCGAATCGGGCTGTAGGTCAGATCCAGCCAGAAATCGGTTTTTTTGCCGTCCCGCTGCACGCTGAAACGCTGCTCGCTGAAGCTGCGCACCTGACCCTGCAGCACCGCTTGGTAAATCGGCTCGGCAAAATCCCGCACCTCTGGCCAGACCTCATGCGTCGGCTGCCCGAACGCTTCGGGATGCTTGCTGCCAGCGAGCAGGGCAAAGCCATTGTTGTAGATCTGCGTGAGTTGCGGCCCCCATAACAGCAGCATCGGCATCGGCGAATGAATCACGATGTCCACCGCCGTGCGCAGGCTCTGCGGCCAGGTGCCGGCGGCGCCCAGCGGGCTGCGGCTCCAGTCGGTGCGGGCAATCAGGGCCTGAGCGTCATCGGTGGTGGATACAGCATTCATGTTTCAATCCTGAGCGTGGTTCGGTGAGACGGGGTCTATCATTGTTGCAGGAGCCGCGCCAAGCGTCGGCCAAATTTGCTCATTCAATGCTTCGCGGGTGCTTTCAGCCATGGAAATCGATGCACTGTTGTCAATATTGTCGCAAAAAAACGGCTCGGATCTGTTCCTCTCTACCGGCGCAGCGCCGAGCGCGCGCATTGATGGCGTGCTGACAGCGCTCAGCGATCAGCCATTCAAACCCGGCGAAACCGCGGCTATCGCCACCTCCCTGATGGACGCCGAGCAGCGCCGGGAGTTCGACCGGGATCTGGAAATGAACCTGGCAATCTCCCGAACGGGCGTCGGGCGGTTCCGGGTGAACATTTTCAAGCAGCGCAACGACGTTTCGATCGTGATCCGCAACGTCAAGGTCGACATCCCGCGATTCGAAGACCTGAAGCTGCCGCCGGTGCTGCTGGAAACGGTGATGCTCAAACGTGGCCTGATTCTTTTTGTCGGCGCGACCAGCTCAGGCAAGTCGACTTCACTGGCGGCACTCATCGATCACCGCAACCGTCACAGTGCCGGACACATTGTGACGATCGAAGACCCGATCGAATATATCCATCGGCACAAGCGCTCGATCATCAATCAGCGTGAAGTCGGCGTAGATACCCGAAGCTTTCATGCGGCTTTGAAGAACACTCTGCGCCAGGCTCCGGATGTTGTATTGATTGGTGAGATCCGTGACCGCGAAACCATGGAGCATGCACTGTCATTCGCTGATACCGGCCATCTTGTGTTGTCGACGCTGCATGCGACCAACGCCAATCAGGCGCTGGATCGAATCATCAATATGTTTCCCGAGGAGAAGCGCGAACAGCTTTTGCAGACATTGGGCAACAACCTCAAAGCCTGTGTTTCGCAGCGTCTGCTCCGCACTGTGGACGGCCAGCGCAGGGCGGCCGTGGAAGTGTTATTAGGTACGCCGACTGTTGCTGATGCGCTCCGTCGCAATGAGTTGGCTGAGTTGAAAAGTATCATGGAGAAATCCGAAGACTCAGGCATGCAGACATTCGATGCTGCACTTTTACAGTTAGTCCTTGCGCGTGTTATTACAGTAGAAGAAGCTTTGAAAAACGCGGATTCGATAAACAACTTACGGTTAGGCATCAAGCTTAAACTTGATTCTCCAATCAACGAAAAAGCATCGACAGGGGATTGGGGGTTGGTGGAGTAAGTTGTCGTGTCTGTAGGCGGCTGAGCGGTCAGGTGATAGATGTTTGAAATCTAGACTAATACTTGGTTAGTTGTGGTTTCGCCTGTTTTTATTAGATTTGCGATCTCGATAGCAAGTCCATGTAAATAAACAGGTCAATAAAATGAAAAATCGATGTGGTGCAGGAGCTCTTGCCAAATTGAGCGCTGCCGATAATGTGCGTTGTTCTGCCGCAGATGAATTAGAACGAATGGCACTTCTAGGCCAGATGAAAAGATTTCTTGCTGAAGCTCCGGAAGACGTTGCACGGGATATTTCAAACGACGACCAAAAGATCATCTGGCTCTCGCCTGAATCCTCTTTTGGACGTTTACAGAAACCGGCCAGCGAGATGCTTCAGGATCTGATGAGCTTACTCGGTTCTGGCACCTACAGTAGGGTTACGTCTTCGGGTGAAATTCACATATACGTTACTCATGAAGGGTGGGTGGATGTATCGGATAACGTCAAGAGTAATCCTGGCGCGAATGAGAAGTTCGAGAAGTTAGTCGCTATTGCAGCAGGTCTTGGTGGATTCGTTCACCTTGATAACGCAGTGCTGTTGTCGCAGTGGTTGCGTTTTCACGGGTTCAACGTGCCGGATGACAGAGAAAAACTAGAAAACTTGATTGGCTTTTTGGAGTGGAAGTGGCCTGAAGGAGATAATTTTGGTAATTACTGGGGGCAGATAACTGGGCTAAATGATACGTCGATCACCTTGACACCACAGCAGTGTGCAGAGATTCGCGCGGTGACGAGTAAACTTTTCCCTGCGAATGAGAATCTACTTAACACAATCTTCAGAAGCGTCAGACCGTATAACGCTACTACCGTTAATTGGGACAGCGCTAACGAGGTCGTTGCAATGCTGGTTCGTCATCCAGCATCGCAGAAAATTGCCAAGGAATACGTCATTGCACTGGACTGGTGGGGGGCAAAGGATTCCGAGGAAATCAGTAGTGACGATCTAGCTCAGGTATTGCTCACTGCAATAATTTTGCAGTTGGATTCATCCATAGGCGTTACTGGCAAGCGCAACTGCATCGGAACCTTTGATATATACGATTCGAGCACCATGGCTGATAGGCCGTTATATGCCATACGTGAAAATTTTGAGGCTTACCTTGTAGCAAAGGGCCATTCGCACTCGATTATTCCTCTCGCTTCCCACCTGCTCCTGGCTCATGTAGCGCCTTGTCTCTTGGTTAAAAATCTGCCCCAAGAGCTTTACGCTGGCTCGATCGGCTGGGTGACGTTTTGCCAGGCGGTGAGCTTTATCGAGATCAATTGTCGAGGCGTCTCTCGCTTCATGACATATGAACAAGTCATGAAGTTTGCAAGCATGGAAACGGTCAGTCCGGTATTGGGGGAGCTGCAAGGTATTACTGCGATCGACCCTATCATTGACTGGGCATTGGTGAATGAAGTCATCACTCATGAGCAGCTGAACATGTCTGCTCTTACAGCAGCTCAAGACGCTTTGAATGCGTATAAAACGCACGTGGATGATATTGTTTTGGGAGTCAAGGCATTTGGGGCGGCTCCGCCCAATCGAAAACGACTGGCGATGACTGCATTGAAGCAGGCGGTTGCTGATTTTGATGTTATTGAACAACCTCTTTTGCGTCCTGAGACTTATTCTGCAATGAGAGTGTCGATGCTTGATCTTCATATCGAAGGGTTGCTGGCGTCCGGAACATGGGATTGGAATAAAGAGCCCGGCATTTTCGATAAATATCCGCAGCTTTTGGCCTTGCCTGCCATCAAACCAGCATTCGAAGCTGAACTCGTTAGCTATCACTGCAATATTCATAAGGCGATGGCTTCAAACATAAAGCTTGCGATAGCAGGAATTCCTCGAGCCGATCGAGATGTCTTTGCCTCAAGCAAGATCACGTTTTTTACTGTACGTCCTTCGGTTGCAGAGGTTTACTATCCGTCATCGGCTAATTATAACTTGGTCGGCGCGGGTAATCAGCCACCCAAAAATATCGAAGTTCAGCTCAAGAAAGACCAGGCGGTGGGGCGGTTCGGCGTAATTATGATAGCTTCCTTCGGGAATAATCAGACTTTATGCTATGAAATGTTTACCTTGCTGGGGGAGTGCAGAAGAAACGATGAGCTAGGCAAATTGATTAGTTATACCCAAAAAATGGACATGCCTGGAAGGGTTGAATACACAGGGAAGCCCGATGATGCATTTTTCCCTTTGCCCCCCACGCATAACGTTCCAACTGATTTCGATAGTTACATTGTCGGAAAAAGGCCGTCGCCGAATGCTTCTGGGATTATGGTTATAGAGAAACTTGGCACTGTTATCGCTCCGACTTCTGCGTCGCGGGTCGTTCGTAATCATTATCAGTTTTTCGTAAATGAGCATATCGAAAATATTGCCCAATTTGTTGTGAAGAACAGACCATTGGGCAGCCTCCAGGATTTCAGGGAAGTCTTCACCGAATACACTGATAAAGAGCGTGCGGAGAACACTTATAACGAGGTGCTGGCGTATATTATTGACCTGTGTGTCCCGTTCAAGAAATGTATCGAAGACTTGGCTTCCGGAAATAGAAATCAGGTGGTTGACGGAATTTACGCGTGCACGATGGATGCTATCGGTATTTTCTTCACTGTACTGGGTGCCCCGGCTAAAATTCTGTATATCGCAGCCAAAACAGTTTCGTTGACGGCAAAAATCGGCAGCCTCGTCAGGTTTGGCATTTCTCTGACAGTCTCGACTTTCAATCCGATTGATGGATTGCCAACTGCTGGATACCAAGCGTCGAAAGCATTGTTCAAAAGCGTCATGCATTTGGGCGCGTCGGGCGCAAAAGTCGTGGAATCTGCCGTTGTCCAGATGAGCAGACTGACCGGTACGGCGCGGGAATTTCACAAGCTGGCGAATGCTACCGATGTTGGTTTCGGGAGGTGGCGCCCGCTTGGAAGCACCGCGTCTTCTTTCAATGTCTGTGCCATCAAGAAAAGCAGTGAGTGGTACGCGGCCAATCGGCTAGGTAAGCCGTGGGGAAAACGACTCGTCAATTTCGACCTGCAAGAGAAGTTTAGTCTGCCATTACTGCAGAAACCGGTTCCGGGTGTTTTTACAGCTCACATTCTCGAGCGCAGTCTGCCACTGGCCCGTTTCAAAATAGACAGCGCAATTGAAATGCTGGGCTCTCCGGCGCTGAATTTCAAAACCGACCCCGCGATTGGATTGTTTTTTGGCAGTACCGCGGCGGCGCGTGACGAATTGTCCAATCTGCTAAGCGCCATCAGGCTGGATTTCGGCGGAACGTCCGCCAGTAATTTCCTGTTGGATAGCCTGAAACTAGATGATGGCGTCATTGAGGTAAATCCATTCGATTACAGTAAATGGAAGAGCGCAGAAGCTACAGATAAAAAACGTGTTCAGTACATGACGGTCAATACACGTAACTTCAACCAGCGATTCAGCCTGACAGGTTACGGCGAAATCGCTGATGACCTCATCCACGAAATGATTCGGGTCAACCCCGCCAAGATCAGTCTGATCACTGCCGAGGGGGCGACCCGAGATGGTAAGGCAGGTTTGGATGTGGCGCCTTTACTAAACTTGGCAAAGGGACGCTTGCCCCGGTCTGAGCCTATCACTGGCGGTTTTCACGAAAGTGCTCAAGCGCTCCTCAATGCCGACTCGCTGATGCTCGTTATTGCCTTGCTCAGTTTGTTGAAAACAAACGAAGCGTTGTTTTCGCTGAATCTCAGCATCATGCGCGCAGCGATCGACGCCAGTGGAGATCAGCCCCTTACCGGTGAAGTTGTAATACAGCTGAATTGAGGCTGCGCCAGACGAAATTCAGTGTTGAATAACTTCGGTCATGGCCAGTTCGCGCCGATCCCGAAACTGCTCCAGCGCTTCGGGATTGGCCAGTGCATCGGTGTTTTTTACCGGCCTTCCATGCACGACATCACGCACCGCCAGCTCCACGACTTTGCCGCTGATGGTGCGCGGTATGTCCGTCACTTCAACAATCCGCGCCGGGACATGCCTCGGCGTGGTATTGGCGCGGATCACTTCGCGGATTCGCTGTTCGAGCCCTTGATCGAGTTCGACACCATCGCGCAGACGCACGAACAGCACGACCCGCACATCATCCTGCCACTGCTGACCGATGGCGACGCTGTCCAGTACCTCGGTGATTTTCTCGACCTGACGATAGATTTCCGCCGTGCCGATGCGCACGCCGCCCGGGTTCAATACCGCATCCGAGCGGCCATGGATGATCATCGCGCCGTGGGGCAACTGTTCGGCGTAATCACCTTGTGCCCAGACGCCGGGGAACAGACTGAAGTAGGACTGGCGGAGTTTTGAGCCGTCGGGGTCATTCCACAAGCCGATCGGCATCGCCGGGAAATGCCGTGTGCAGACCAGCTCACCTTTCTCACCGATCACCGGTTGGCCAGCGTCGTTCCACACCTCGACGGCCATGCCCAGGCTCTTGCCCATGATTTCTCCGCGACGTACCGCTGACAGCGGGTTGCCATTGACGAAGCACGAAACGATGTCGGTACCACCGGACATTGAAGCCAGGCACACATCGGTTTTGAAGTCGCGGTAAACGAAATCGTAGCTTTGCGGTGACAAAGCCGAGCCCGTGCACAGCAGGGTTTTCAAACTGCTCAAGTCATGACTTTCGCGGGGCCTGGCGCCGCTGCTTTCCAGCGTCGCGAGGAATTTCGGACTGGTGCCAAACACGCTGATGCGTTCATCGTCGATCAGGTCGAGCAGGCGCTGGTGATTCGGGTGGAACGGCGAGCCGTCGTAGAGCACCACGGCGCTGCCGACTGCGAGCGCCGAAACCAGCCAGTTCCACATCATCCAGCCGCAGGTCGTGTAGTAGAACAAGCGGTCATCGGGACCGAGGTCGCAGTGCAAACCATGTTCCTTGACGTGTTGCAGCAGCACACCGCCGGTGCTGTGGACGATGCATTTCGGCACGCCAGTGGTGCCGCTGGAGTACAGCACGTAGAGCGGATGATTGAACGGCACCGGGGTGAAAACCGGTTCGCCGCCGGGTTGATAGAAGTCTTCCCACAAGCAGACATCAGCGTGGGTTTGATAATCCTCGATGCGCGCTTGCGGACGGGCGTACGGGACGATGATCAACTGCTGCAGCGACGGCAGCTGTATCAGGATTTCGTTGAGCTTGGCGGTCTGATCCAGGATTTTTCCGGCGTATTGATAACCGGCACAGGTGAGCAGCACTTTCGGTTCGATCTGGCCAAAGCGATCGATCACGCCGTGGGTGCCGAAGTCCGGCGACGAGCAGGACCAGATCGCGCCGAGGCTGGTGGTGGCCAACATCGCCACCAGGGTTTGCCAGGTGTTGGGCATGCAAGCCGCCACGCGATCACCCCGGCCAACGCCTGTTGCGCGCAGGCTCGCCTGAAAACCGGCGACGTGTTCGGCCAGTTCGGCCCAGGTCAGTTGTTCGCGCTGGCCGTTTTCCGCCACAGCAACCACCGCCACGGCATCGTCGCGGCGGCGCAGCAGGTGTTCAGCAAAGTTCAGCGTCGCGCCCGGAAACCACTCGGCGCTGGGCATTTCTGCACCTTCACGCAAGATGGCGTCTGGCTGAGTGTGGAAGCGGATGTCGAAGAAATCGACGATCGCCTGCCAGAACGCCGGGCGCTGATCGATGCTCCATTGGTGCAGGGCAGGGAAGTCGTCGAGCTCAAGCGAATGCCGCTGATTGATTTCGCGCCGGAAAACGTCCATACGCGAACCGGCGATACGCTGGGCGTCGGGTTGCCAGAGGATGTCGGACATGGGTTTGCCTCTTCTTATCGGATTCGCGAGCTGGCTCGCTCCCACAATGGCCAGGTGTTTATTGCGCCAGCCAGCCACCATCAATATTCCACGCCGCGCCGCGCACCTGGCTGCCGGCTTCACTGCACAAGAACAACACCAGCTCACCCAGATGCTGCGGTGTAACGAACTCCAGCGACGGCTGTTTTTCCGCCAGCAGATCATGCTGCGCCTGCTGCGGATCGATACCCTTGGCCGCGCGATCATCGATCTGCTTCTGCACCAGCGGCGTCAACACCCAGCCCGGACAGATCGCATTGCAGGTGACATTGCTGGTCGCGGTTTCCAGCCCGACCACTTTGGTCAGGCCGATCACGCCATGCTTGGCGGCAACGTACGCGGCTTTGCCGGTGGAGCCGACCTGGCCGTGCACCGAGGCGATATTGATGATGCGCCCCCAATTCTTGCGGCGCATGCCCGGCAGGCTCAACCGCGTGCTGTGAAATACCGATGACAGGTTGATCGCGATGATCGAATCCCAGCGCTCAACAGGAAACTCTTCTACGGCCGCAACGTGCTGAATGCCGGCGTTGTTGACCAGAATGTCGACGCCGCCAAACTCGCGCTCGGCGTAGGCGACCATGTCGGCAATCTGCGCCGGGTCGCTGACATCGGCGGGATGATGGCCGACCTTGCCGCCGTACTGAGCGACGTCGGCGATCACCTTCGAGGCGTCGCCGAAGCCATTGAGAATCAGGTTGGCGCCCGCTTTCGCGAGAATCAGCGCGATGCCCAGGCCGATGCCGCTGGTGGAGCCGGTTACCAAGGCTGTCTTGCCGGAAAGAGTGGTCATGAATACCTCACACAATGCCAGTGGCGTAGAAAGTGCCGATCACCACGAAAACCGCGAGGGTCTTGATCAGCGTAATACAGAAAATGTCTTTGTAGGCTTCGCGGTGGGTCAGCCCGGTCACCGCCAGCAACGTGATTACCGCGCCGTTGTGCGGCAGGGTGTCCATGCCGCCGCTCGCCATCGCGGCCACGCGGTGCAGCACTTCCAGCGGGATATTCGCCGCGTGCGCTGCACTGATGAACTGCTCGGACATCGCCGCCAGCGCAATGCTCATACCGCCCGAAGCCGAACCGGTAATGCCGGCG
This sequence comes from Pseudomonas sp. Sample_11, assembly GCF_004307505.1. Classification (NCBI taxonomy): domain Bacteria; kingdom Pseudomonadati; phylum Pseudomonadota; class Gammaproteobacteria; order Pseudomonadales; family Pseudomonadaceae; genus Pseudomonas; species Pseudomonas sp. Sample_11. Next base: position 12,511 of record NZ_RCOD01000040.1, on the reverse strand, counting down.
AGCAGTGTCACGGTGATCGCTTCGTTGACCAACGGATTGGGAATCTGCTTGAGCCAGTCGGCCAGCACCAGGAACCCCGGCAGCGAAGCGATTACCGCACCAAAGCCGTATTCAGACGCGGTGTTCATGGCCGCGAGCAACGCACCGCTGACCGCGCTTTTGCTGCCTTCGGCGAGCTTGCTTTTAATCGCCTTGAAGCCGAACGCCAGGACCATGAGGATGCCGACCAGCAACGCCGCCTGCACCGCCCAGATCGCCGTGAGCTTGGCGATTTCGGTAGTGACCGGCGCGGCCATGCCCGGCAGTGCGAGGCTGTGCGTCTTGCCGTACCACTGCGGAATCCACTGGGTGAACAACAGGTTCATGATGCCCACCGCCAGCAATGGCGACAGGGCAATCCACGGGTTGGGCAGCTTCAGGTCTTCGGCGGTTTCCGGTTCGTTGCGAAGTTCAGTGCCGTAGCCTTCGCCGGCACGTTGCGCCTTGTTGCGTTGGCGCTGCAGAAACAGCATGCCGGCGCAGAACACGAAAATCGTGCCGATCACACCCAGCCACGGCGCCGCCCATGCGGTGGTGTTGAAGAAGGTGCTGGGGATGATGTTCTGGATCTGCGGCGTGCCGGGCAGGGCGTCCATCGTGAACGAGAATGCGCCGAGGGCAATGGTCGCCGGGATCAGGCGTTTGGGAATATTGCTCTGGCGGAACATCTCCGCTGCAAACGGGTAAACAGCGAAGACAACGACGAACAACGACACGCCGCCATAAGTGAGCAAGGCGCACACCAGCACGATCACCAGCATCGCTTGTTTGGTGCCAAGCAGGCGAATCGCAGCGGCGACGATCGAGCGCGAGAAACCGGACAGTTCGATGAGCTTGCCGAACACCGCGCCGAGCAGGAATACCGGGAAATAGAGCTTGATGAAACCGACCATCTTGTCCATGAACACCCCGGTGAACGCAGGGGCAACGGCGGACGGATCGGTGAGCAGGACCGCGCCGAGGGCGGCGATCGGGGCAAAGAGGATGACGCTGTAGCCACGGTAGGCGGCGAGCATCAGCAGCGTCAGGGCTGCCAAGGCAATGATCACACTCATGGTGTGTCTCTCCAGGATTGTTATTTTTGTGGGTGGAACGGTTGTGGAGAGGTGTTAGCGATTACTGTGCCAAATACCTAACATGTTGATATCTATAGATATTTCGTAAAAGGGTGGAATTGTGCCGAAGAATTTGTCTCCTTTGTGAGACCGAAAAGATCGCAGCCTTCGGCAGCTCCTACAAGGAAATACGTATCTACCCTGTAGGAGCTGCCGAAGGCTGCGATCTTTTGATCTTTAAAACCTATCCAAGATATGAGATCAGTGTCTCTTTATGTAGACTCTGCGATCCCCAGCGCAGCCATTTTCTTGTACAGCGTCGACCGCCCCAGCCCCAGCCGAACCGCCGCCTCCGGCACTTTTCCCGCGCATTGCACCAGGGTCGACTCGATCAACTGCCGATCAAACCGCGCCCGCGCCTGTGCAAATGTCTCCCCAGCGGAGGCTTGCATGCTCGGCTCGGACGTTCGCTCAACCGGAGTAAAGGTGCCAATCGCCCCGCGAATATCCTGCTCGGTCAGCATCAGATCATCACTGAGCAACGCCGCCCGCTCCAGCACATTGCGCAACTCACGGATGTTGCCCGGCCAGGCATGCTGGCCGAGCAACGCCAGCGCATCGCGGTGCAATTCATGCTGGCTGCGCAGTTCTTCGAGAATCGCTTCGCTCAGCGCCGGCAGATCATCGAGACGTTCACGCAGCGGCGGCACCTGGATTGGCAGTACGTTGAGGCGGTAGTACAAATCGGCGCGAAATTCGCCGCGCTTGATCGCCGCCTGCAAATCCGTCGACGTCGCGGCGATTACCCGCACATCGCTCTGAATCACTTCATTGGAGCCGACCGGCTCGAACTCCTTTTCCTGCAACACGCGCAGCAGTTTGCTTTGCAGCGGCAGCGGCATATCGCCGATCTCATCGAGAAACAGCGTGCCACCCTGAGCGATTTGTAATTTACCGGTGCGGCCCTTGCGGTCAGCGCCGGTAAAGGCGCCGGGTGCAGTGCCAAAGAATTCGGCTTCCAGCAGCGCCTCGGGAATTGCCGCGCTGTTGATGCTGACGAAGGCTTTGTGCGCGCGTGGTGAGGCGCTGTGGATCGCTTGGGCAAGCAACTCTTTACCTGTGCCGGTTTCCCCCAGCAGCAAAACCGGCGAATCAGCGCTGGCACTGCGGCGCGCACGTCGTTTGACTTCAAGGCTGGCAGCGCTGGTACCGATGAAGTGGGCGAAGTTGTATTTGGTCTGCCGCGCACGCAGTAGCGAGCGGGTCGAGGCGAGTTCTTCCTGCATGCTCAGGTAGCGCTTGAGCATCGGCGACAGCGTGCGCAACTCGTCGAACAGGGCAAAACCGATGGCGCCGATCACGCTGCCGGCGTCGTCGTGGATTGGCAGGCGCATCACCACCAGTGGTTCCTTTGGCGTGTCCTGCATGTCCAGCAGAATCGGCCGACCGGTGCGTACCACCTCGCGCAGCAGGCTGCCGGGGATCACGCTTTCGCAGGGTTTGCCGATAGCGCCTGCCGCTGAATCGAGACCGAAGCGCCGGGCGTAGCGTTCGTTCATCCAGACGATATTCGCATCGCGGTCAACAATCACCGTGCCCTCACTGGATTGCTCGATGATCTCGAACAGCGAACGGATCGCCAGGGTGCGCACCCGTTGGTAGTCCTTGAGGCTTTCGGTGGTGTTCATGGAGGCTGATCCTGATTGTTTGTTGCCGGTACCGGTCCCTTCGCGAGCAGGGGGCTGCATTCCAATATGGGAGCGAGCCTGCTCGCGAATGCCGCGCCGCGGATTTACAGAAAAAACCTACCCCGGATGCGCCGCCGCCAGCAGCTCTTTGGTGTAGGGATGCTGCGGGTTGTCAAACACGTCGTGACTGGCACCACGCTCGACCACCTGGCCGTCCTTGATCACGATCATGTCGTGTGCCAACGCGCGCACCACCGCCAGATCATGGCTGATGAACAGGTAGGTCAAACCGTATTTTTCCTGCAAATCACGGAGCAGGGCGACCACTTGTTTCTGTACGGTGCGGTCGAGGGCCGAGGTCGGTTCATCGAGCAGGATCAGCGCCGGTTTCAGCACCAAGGCCCGGGCGATGGCGATGCGCTGGCGTTGGCCGCCGGAAAATTCATGCGGGTAGCGATGGCGGCTTTCCGGATCGAGCCCCACTTCCCTGAGCACGCGAATCACTTGCTTATCACATTCGTTTGCGGTCGACTCGCAATGCACTTCGAGACCTTCGCTGATGATCTGTGCCACCGACATGCGCGGGCTCAGGCTGCCAAACGGGTCCTGAAACACCACCTGCATCTGCCGCCGCCACGGGCGCAATTGCTTTTGATTGAGTCCATCCAGCGCTTCGCCCTGAAAACGAATGCTGCCCTCGGAGTCCAGCAAACGCAGGATCGCCTGACCCAGCGTCGACTTGCCCGAACCGGACTCGCCAACAATGCCCAAGGTCTTGCCGCGCTGAATATTCAGACTGATGCCATCGACAGCGCGCAGATACTGCTTGCGCCTGAACAACCCGCCGCCGACCTGGAAATCGACGCGCAGGTCAGCGACTTCCAGCACATTTTCACGTTCGTCACGGGGCAGGGCTTCACCTTCCGGCTCTGCGTTCAACAGCACGCAGCTGTAAGGGTGTTTGGGTTCGGTAAACAGGGTTTCGCAGGGCGCCTGCTCGACGATCTCGCCAGCCTTCATCACGCACACCCGCTGCGCGATGCTGCGCACCAGATTGAGATCGTGACTGATCAGCAGCAGTGACATGCCGAGCCGCTGTTGCAAGGACTTGAGCAGCAGGAGAATCTTGCGCTGCACGGTGACATCCAGCGCCGTGGTCGGCTCGTCGGCAATCAACAACTCCGGTTCGCAGGCCAGGGCCATGGCGATCATCACCCGTTGCCGTTGCCCGCCAGAGAGCTGATGCGGATAGGCTTTCAAACGCTCCTTGGGCTTCTGAATACCGACCAGTCCGAGCAATTCGAGAATGCGCTGCTGGGCTTGCTTGCCGCCGAGGCCGCGGTGCAGCAATAGGGTTTCGCCAATCTGCTTTTCGATGGTGTGCAACGGATTGAGCGAAGTCATCGGCTCCTGAAAGATCATGGCGATGCGATTGCCGCGCAGTTCTCGCAAGACCTTCGGATCAGCACCGAGCAATTCTTGCCCGCGATAGCGGATGCTGCCACGGGTTTGCGCCTCGCTCTCAGGCAGCAGTTGCAGGATCGAATGCGCGGTCACCGATTTCCCCGAGCCCGATTCGCCCACCAGTGCCAGGCACTCACCGGGGCGGATATCCAGGCACAGGTCACGCACCACGGTCTGGCCATGGAAGGCGACGTTGAGATTGCGGATTTCAATCAGGTTTTCAGTCATGGTCACGCTTCAGGATCGAGGGTCAAAAGCGTCGCGCAACGCTTCGCCGATGAATACCAATAACGAAAGGATCAACGCCAGGGTGAAGAACGCGGTCAACCCGAGCCACGGCGCTTGCAGGTTCTGCTTGCCCTGACCGATCAGTTCGCCCAGCGAGGCACTGCCGGCCGGCATGCCGAAACCGAGAAAATCCAGCGCGGTCAGCGTTGAAATGGCCCCGGTCAGAATGAACGGCAGGTAGCTCAGCGTCGCGTTCATTGCGTTGGGCAGAATGTGCCGGAAGATCACCTTGCGGTCAGTCAGGCCCAGGGCGCGTGCGGCTTTGACGTATTCCAGATTGCGCCCGCGCAGGAACTCGGCGCGCACCACGTCCACCAGCGCCAACCAGGAAAACAGCGCCATGATCCCCAGCAGCCACCAGAAATTCGGCTCGACGAACCCGGAAAGGATGATCAGCAGATACAACACCGGCAGCCCCGACCAGACTTCCAGCACGCGCTGTCCGAGCAGGTCGACCCAGCCACCGTAATAGCCCTGCAACGCGCCGGCGGCGATACCGATCAGCGCGCTGACAAAGGTCAGCATCAAGGCAAACAGAATCGACACCCGGGCACCAAAGATGACCCGCGCCAGCACGTCGCGCGCCTGATCGTCGGTGCCGAGCCAATTGACCGAAGTCGGCGGACTCGGCGCCGGTTTGTTCAGGTCATAGTTGGGCGTGTCGTCGCTGAACGGAATCGGCGGGAACAGCAACCAGCCGCCGTCCTTGCGAATCAGATTCTGCACGTAATCGCTGCGGTAATCGGCCTGAAACGGCAGTTGCCCGCCGAACTCCTGTTCGGTATGGCGCTTGAACACCGGGAAGTACCATTGGCCCTGATAGCTGACCATCAACGGTTTGTCGTTGGCGATCAATTCGCCACCCAGCGTCAGCAGGAACAGGCCGATGAACAGCCACAGCGACCACCAGCCACGACGGTTTTTCTTGAAGCGTTCGAAACGGCGACGACCCAAAGGCGAGAGCTTGAACATCAGGCATTCCTCGCGGCAAAGTCGATACGCGGGTCGACCAGGGTGTAGCAGAGGTCGCCGATCAGTTTTATCAGCAGGCCGAACAGGGTGAAGATGAACAGCGAACCGAACACCACTGGATAGTCCCGCGATACCGCTGCTTCGTAACTCATGCGCCCAAGGCCATCGAGGGAGAAGATCACTTCGATCAGCAGTGAGCCAGCGAAGAACACACTGATGAACGCCTGAGGTATCCCCGAGACCACCAACAGCATGGCGTTGCGAAACACGTGTCCGTACAGCACGCGGCGTTCGCTCAAGCCTTTGGCGCGAGCCGTTACTACGTACTGTCGGGTGATTTCACTGAGGAACGAGTTTTTTGTAAGGATCGTCAAGGTCGCGAATCCACCGATCACCAGCGCGGTGACCGGCAGCACCAGATGCCAGAAGTAATCGGCGATCTTGCCCAGGGTCGATAGCGATTCGAAGTTGTCCGAAACCAGTCCGCGCACCGGAAACCAGTTCAACGAAGTACCGCCGGCGAATACCACGATCAGGAACATCGCGAACAGAAACGCCGGCATGGCGTAACCGATGATGATCGCCGTGCTGCTCCAGATGTCGAAATGGCTGCCGTGGTGCACAGCCTTGCGGATGCCCAGCGGGATCGACACCAGATAGGTGATCAGTGTCGCCCACAGTCCGAGCGAAATGGTCACCGGCATCTTTTCCAGAATCAGGTCGGTGACTGTTGCACCACGGAAGAAGCTCTTGCCGAAGTCCAGTTGCGCGTAATTCTTCAGCATCAGCCACAGGCGCTCGTGGGCCGGTTTGTCGAAGCCGTACTGTTTTTCAATGTCCTTGATCAATTGCGGATCGAGGCCACGGCTGGCGCGCGAAGCGTTGCTCGATGTCTCGCCGGCTCCGCCGCCGACACTGGCGCCGCCAATGCCTTGCAGATGGGCGATGGCTTGTTCCACTGGTCCGCCGGGCGCGGCTTGGATGATGACGAAATTGACCAGCAGGATGATCACGAGCGTCGGAATGATCAGCAGCAGGCGCCGCAGTATGTAACCCCACATCAGTGCGGCCCTCCGGGTCTGCCGCGACTGATTTTCTCGGCGGTCATCTGCTGATTGGTCAGTGGCGTGCGGCTGATTTCCCACCAGCTCTCGATGGCTTCGTCATTGCTCGCCTGCACCGTGGGAATGCCGAAGCGGTTCCACCACACGGTCGAGGTGCCCGGCGGGTAATAGTTGGGAATCCAGTAGTAATTCCATTGCAGCACCCGGTCCAGCGCATGGGCGTAGTGCAACATGTCCGATTGGGTCGAAGCGCGGATCAGGCCGTTGATCAAGGTATCGACCGCCGAGTTTTTCAACACCATGTAATTGTTCGCGCCGGGATCGTTGGCCGCTGCCGAGCCGAAATAGTTGAGCAACTCACCGCCCGGAGACGTGGTAACGGGGTAGCCGGTGACGATCATGTCATAGTCGCGACTCATCAGGCGATTGACGTATTGCGAGGCGTCGATGCGACGGATATTCAGCTCGATGCCGATCTGCTTCAGCGTGCGCTTGTAGGGCAACAGCAGGCGGTCCATGCCGTTCTGGCTGACCAGAAAAGTGAAGCTCAGCGGCTCGCCGGCGCCGTTGACCAGTTGATCGCCATCCGGTTTCCAGCCGGCCTGCTCAAGCAGTTGCAGGGCTTGCAACTGCTTGTCACGGATGATGCCGCTGCCGTCGGTCTTCGGCGCCTCGAAGACTTTGCTGAACACTTCCTCAGGCACCTGACCGCGCAGCGGTTCGAGAATCTTCAGCTCTTGAGCGTCGGGCAGCTGCCGGGCGGCGAGATCGGTGTTGGAAAAGTAACTCTGCTGGCGGATATAGACGTTGCGCATCATCTGCCGGTTGCTCCATTCGAAATCCCAGAGCATCGCCAGCGCCTGGCGCACGCGACGGTCCTGAAACATCGGCTTTTGCAGATTGAACACGAAACCCTGGGCCGATTGCGGCGCTTCAGTGGCGAGGTGGGCCTTCTGTAAACGGCCATCGCTGAGGGCGGGACTGTCGTAGCCGATCGAATAGCCGGTCGCGGAAAACTCGCGGTTGTAGTCATAGGCACCGCCACGCAGCACCTGACGGGCGACGTCGGTGTCGCCGAAGTACTCGATACTGAAATGGTCGAAGTTGTACAGGCCGCGACTGACCGGCAGGTCCTTGCCCCACCAGTCGCCATTGCGTTCGAAAGTGATGCTGCGCCCGGAGTCGACCTTGCCGACCCGGTACGGCCCGCTGCCCAGCGGCGGTTCATAACCACCGCCGCCGGCGAAATCACGACTCTTCCACCAGTGTTCGGGGAACACCGGCAGGGTCGCGATATCCAGGGGCAGGGTCCGGTTTTCGTTGCTTTTGAAGTCGAAGCGCACGGTCAGCGGCGCCTCGATCTCGACGCCTTTGACGTCGGCAAACTGGGTGCGATAACGCAGGCTGCCCTGGGTCATCAGCAGGTTGTAGGTGTAGCGAACGTCCTCGGCGGTGATCGGTTTGCCATCGGCAAAACGCGCCTTCGGATTGATGAAGAAACGCAGCGACAGACCGTCTTCAGAGCGTTCCATTTTCTCCGCCACCAGACCGTACACCGTGTAGGGCTCATCCAGCGAGCGCTGTGCCAGCGGAGAATACAGCAGGCCGTCGATCTGCGTGACGCCGATGCCTTTGTCTATATAAGGCAGCAGATGATCGAAGTGGCCGATTTCGATTGCCGAGCGCCGCATCGTCCCACCCTTCGGCGCCTGCGGATTGGTGTAGTCGAAATGGCCGAAGCCGGCGGGGTATTTGGCCGGTTCGCCGTAAACGGTCAGTGCGTGTTGCGGGGCAGCGGTCGCACCGGCGGCACCCGTGAGCAGGGCGAGGGCGGTGAGCATCAGTGTGGGAAAAACCAGTCGCATCGTCAGCCTTGGAACGCAAAATCGATAAGCGCAAGTTGTACGCGAGCGGCGCGCCACTCGCCAGCCGTATATGTAACCGAAACACAACGGCCCACCAAAGGGTGGGCCGTTGTCAGCAACAGGACGACGAATCAGTCCTGACGGCTGGTGACTTCCAGCAGGTGGTAACCGAACTGGGTCTTCACCGGGCCTTGCACGACGTTGATCGGCGCGCTGAACACCACGGTGTCGAATTCCTTGACCATCTGGCCAGGACCGAACGAACCCAAGTTACCGCCCTGACGGCTGGATGGGCAGCTGGAGTTGGCTTTGGCTACATCAGCAAAATCGGCGCCGGCTTCGATCTGAGCCTTGAGTTCGTTGCACTTGTCTTCGCTGGAAACCAGGATGTGGCGGGCAGTGGCTTTGGCCATGGGGAATTCTCCGAACTGTTTCAATAAAAGGTGGAGCGTACCGGAATCAGTCGGTGAATTCTCGGCAAAGTTCCATTCTGATTTCCTGACTCTACTCAAAGATCCGCCGCACGCAGGCGCCGGGCATGCTCGACGTACAGCTCGATAGGGTCCGGCGAAGACGCGGTTACGCCCGGGCTGCGCCGCAAGCTCGCCAGGTGATCCATTGGATAATCAGAGCGGATCACTTGGCCGAGATGGCTACTGAAGCGTCCGACGAAGCCGTCATTCTGCTGGGGTTCGGTGGTGAAATATTGCGACAGGACCCGGCAGGTTGCTTGAAGCGGATCCAGCGCCGGCAGCCTGGATTGCGCAACAACCCCGCTCCACGAGTAGTAACGCACGCCGTTGACTTGCTCCGGGCCGTGACCGCCCCAGGTGTGTGGCAGTCCTTGTGGGAATTTGTCATTGAATTGCCCGACGCCGACGGTGGTCAGTGCGTTGAGTGCGGCCACTGCATTCTGTGGCAGTGCCACGCTGCCACTGAGCAGCGACAACAAATCGGCAAATTGCGTCGCCACGTTTTGTGCAACGACCTCCGGCAGCTTGCCCGGGACCAGTGCCTTGCGCAGGAAGTCGGCGAGCTCCGAACCATGGTTCGGACCACTGACGGAGGTGACTGAAGCGACGACGTTTGGTGCAAGCGCTGCCGCATAGCGTGCAGCGAGTGCACCTTGACTGTGTCCTATAAGGTTGACTTTCTTCGCGCCTGTGCCTCGCAGCACGCAGGCCATCTGTGACAGCAATTGCTCACCCCGCATTTCATTGTCGTGGGTGGCCGAAAGGTGTGGAACAAACAATCGACAGCCAGCCGCTTTCAGCGCGGATTTGACGTCATGGAACAGCTCGAAATGACCGATACGCTCGAACCCGAACAGACCGTGGACCAACAGGATGGGATAACGAGTTGTAGCATTCCGTTGCATGTTCTTACCTTTTTCGTAGAAGTTCATCGGGAAATCACCGAGCCACTCTAAAACACCCCTGTCGCTGAGGAAGTACGAAGAGGCTTCGCGTTGTGTTTGAAAATGGACTACGAGGCGTACGAAATTTCGGAGAGCTGTGAAATCCGAATCGGAAGTTCAGTGGGTCGTTTGTCGGCATAACAGCGCGAACGCCCCGGTTGCCTACCTTGCGAGTAGCGCTTACGCCGTCGTCGCGGTGTATTCGGCTGACATCAAGAACATTCGAAGAAGTCCTCAATGTAGATGTCAGTGTCGCCATTCGGGGCGGCACGTTTTCCAGGGAGTGGAAACGAAAATGAATAGCCATGAAGTCGAGTTTTGCTGGCGGATGCGTCAGCCGATGGTTGCCGAAGTGTCCATCGAACCTCTTGTCGCGCCGATGATTGACGGGCTCAGTGGGAGCGTGTTGGATCCTTCACTGGTCAAAGCCATCGTTCGCATTTCTCCTTATGCCAACATGAGCTGCGGCGATCAGTTGACGCTGTATTGGGAGGGGCTGGATATCGAAGGCTTCACCTATCAATACGAGAGTGTTCGATTCATCAGCCAGGCTCAGGTCGGCAGGGACGTAATCTTCGTCATCAAGGCCATGCATGTGGCTGCGCTGGATGGAGGCTCGCTGGAGGTTTACTGGACACTTCACAATGCGTCCGCGCCCAAGGCATTGGAATCTGCACGCCTGCAACTGTCTGTGGGCGATATGCGCACGCAATTGTTGGCTCCACAGATCGAAGGCTCGGTAAACGGAGCGCTGGAGCCATCGCGAGTGGCAGAGGGCACCCTGGTGACTCTGCAGCCTTACGCGAGGATGTCGGCGGGTGATCGGGTGATGTTGTCCTGGCACGGCGATACCTCGCCCGAGATCTTTACCGACACATTGAACGTGGAGGCCTACTCCGTCGCGCAATGCCTGTCGTTCTGGGTGCCGGGGAGCTACATCGAAGCTCACCGAGGTGGTGAAGTGGTCGTCGCCTACCGTGTCGAACAACGCTGTGGAACGGTTCGAGCGTCCGAGCCTGCCACGGTTTTCCTCGGGCCTGCAGTGCGTGCGCAATTGCCTGCGCCGGATGTCGTTGAGGCAGTTGAAAACGTGTTGTCACTGAAGGATTCGGTCGACGGCGTTTCCGTTCTCATCGAAGGGGCGCAGGTGCAAGAGGATGAGTTGGTCTATCTCAAGTGTGACGGTGAGTTCTTCAGTCACCGGGATGATCTTGAAATTACGCGGGAGACGGCTGGTCAAGCGGTGTGTTTCATCGTCCCTCACCGGTTCTGGCGTGAGCATCACGGCACAACGGTGCAGATCGCCTACACCGTGGAGCGTCTGGACGATGTCAGTCAGCAATCCCCCGTTAGACAAATCAGCGTGGAGGCTTTGCCAGTGAATGCCGGCCCTCCGCGCTTTGAATGAGCGGGAGGGCGGTTCGATCAACGTTCGGCTTGCGCGACGCGTCGTGCGGCATCGGTCAGCAATCGCTCAGTTGCATCGAAGCCGAGGCAGCCGTCGGTGATCGATACGCCGTAGCTTAGAGAACTGCTCAGCGGCTGGCAGCCTTCGAACAGGTGAGATTCCAGCATCATGCCGATCAGCGAGTGGTTTCCACGCAGGCGTTGTTCAAGGACGTCATTGAAGACTGCCGGCTGGCGCAGTGGATCCTTGCCGCTGTTGGCATGGCTGCAATCGACCATGATCCGGCTGGGGATCTTCAGTCGGCTGAGCTCGGCGCTGATGTTGGCCACGCTGGTTGCATCGTAGTTCGGCCCTTGATGGCCACCGCGCAGCACGATGTGGGTGTCAGCGTTGCCGGCTGTCTGCACGATCGCCGGATGCCCTTGGCTGTCGACGCCGAAGTGCCGATGCGGATGGGCTGCCGAGCGCATGGCGTCGACAGCAACGGCGGCGCCGCCGTCGGTGCCGTTCTTGAAGCCCACCGGCATGTTCAGGCCGCTGGCCATTTCGCGGTGGATTTGCGATTCGGTGGTGCGGGCACCAATGGCCACCCAGCTCAGCAGGTCATCAAAGTAGTTGGCGGCCATGGGTTGCAGGAGTTCGGTAGCGACCGGTAGTCCGAGCCGGATCATTTCCAGCATCAGTTCGCGCGACAGCGTCAGACCCGCAGCCATGTCGTCAGTGCCGTCCAGATGCGGATCGTAGGCCAGACCTTTCCAGCCGATCGTCGTTCGCGGCTTTTCGACGTAGGCACGCATGACCAGCAGCATTTCACTGCTGACATCTTCGGCCAGGCGAGCGAGTTTGCTGGCGTATTCGATTGCCGACTGCGGATCATGGATGGAGCAGGGGCCAACGATGACCAGCAGGCGCGGGTCTTCACCGTCGAGGATGGCGCGCACCGCCTGGCGATGGGCAGTGACCTGCTGATGCAGGGAGTGGCTGAGCGGTAGTTGCTGTTTGAGCTGCAACGAGCTGGGCAGACGCAGGGTCAGCGCTTCGTTGGCAGAATCGAGGGTGGACAGTGGCAAAGCGGAAACTGAAGAGTTCATGTTCGGTCTTCCTGGGCGGATGGCGGGTTTTTCCCGCGCACTCGGCCCTACTGGGGTGTTCGACAAATGGCCGTACTGGCTAGGCGTGTGTGTTTGCCACCGGTAGGTGACCGATCGGAGGCGGCAGGCTGTCCCGAGCGGAGGCTGGTAAATCGCCAGG